>JBGSQB010000077.1:0-50199 GCA_041738285.1 Pseudomonadales bacterium
GATGGCGCGCGATTTCCGCAGCCACGGCTGCGTCAGACTTCGGTTCGTTTGACTGTGTCACGGCCAGTCGTTCTCCAGTTGCTCGCGCAGTCGGTGCACCGCGCGTGAGTAGTGCGTCTTGACGCTGCCGTCAGAGCATCGCATCGCGGCAGCTGTCTGCGCTACATCCAGTCCTTCCCACGCCCGCAGCAGCAACGCTTCGCGCTGACGCGCCGGCAGCTGTGCGATGCACGCCTGCAGTCGCGCACCGGCCGCGGTCACTTGATTCAGGAAGTCCGGTTCGGCGCGCGGGCCATCGGCCGCAGTGTCGATCGGATCGAGTTCTTCGCCGTCTTCGTTTCGAAACCGGAACATCGAGATCACGCGGTTTCGCACCCGCCGGCGGCGGTGCCAGTCGCGAATGCGATTGTGCAGGATTCGGAAAAACAATGGCGGCCACTCGGCCTCGGGCTTCGATGCATAGCGGCGCGCCAGAGTCATCATAGCGTCCTGCACGATGTCGAGGGCATCGTCGGTATCGCGTACCGCGAATCTCGCCATTCGAAACGCACGCTGCTGGACACTGGCCAGGTAGCGGTTCAGCGCCACTGCATCGGTCATTCACCGGGACCTCGCTGGCAGCGACCGGGCCGCCGCGCGCCCGGTCGATTGGTCGGTTCATGGCGCAACGAACTCGAACGCCGCTCGTGCTGTCGTGATGGCCGCACCCGTGTCCGCCGCCGCATTGTACCGACCGTAGGCATGGATGCGGACCATCGCCCGACCTGCATCGAGTTCGGCGGCAAGCGCGGTGACGAGTTCATCGAACGTACGATACAGGCGGATTTCGTGGGCGCCACTGCGCTTGATGGCGTAGATGCCATGGCCATCGACACCCTCGATCGCGATGGTTTCCGCACCTGCTAACGGGCGCGGCACACCGCGCACTGCCAGCCGATAGCGTGCGTCGCTCAAGTCCACGTCGAGGCGCGCCGGCGACATACTCACGAACGGTTCGCGCGTGCCACCGGGACCCCAGCTCGCCAGCAACGTGGCGGCGCCCGACTCGGCGTCGATGTCGATCACGGTGGTTGCGAGAAAGTCCGGCGGGGCGCTGCCGAATCCGTTGACGAGGCCGCGGACATGCACGAGGTCAGCGGCTGCCACCGTCGGCAATGCGAGCGTCGCGCGGTCGATTTCATAGTGGTCGGGGTCTGCATCGAAGGCTGCGCCTGACCCCGTGCCGGCGAATTCGAACACCTCGGGGCGCAGTGCGTTCAGGCGCACGAGATCGACCACCAAGGGCAAATCCGAGCGGACTTCGCCGGTCAGCGTACTGACGTTCAGCCGCACGCGACCCGCGGAAGCGTCGAACACGTCAGACCCGGACCGCTCGCCGAACACAGTCACCCGCTGACCCACGGATATCGAATTGTGATCGACGGGTGAATCGGTCAAACGACGCGCCACGACCGTCGTGTCTTCGCTGACGATCACTTCGAGTGTGTCGTGAAACGACACATCGCCGACCCTGTGATGGGCCCGCGCCGCGCGCACGGTCAACACATCACCCGTGCGCGCCGTGACGACGCCATGCACGACGTCGGCATTGGCCCACGGCACACTGCTGCCGGCAAGCACCACGTCGGCGGCGAGAAGTCCGTCCTGGACCGGTCCTTGCGCGATGACAGGTGTGTCGACCGCCAGAGCAGCGAGTCGATCCAGTCCGGCGCGGCCGGCATACTCGACCCCGTCGATTTCGTAGAACGTTTCATCGTCTGTCAGGAAACGCAGACGACCGAACTCGGATTGCCGATGACGAAAGGGTCGAACCTCGAGGGTAACCGCGCCGGCATTTGCATCGACCACCGCCAGCAGGCCGCGGACGCGGTGCTCACGATCGGCTTCGAGTTCCGGGATCGCGGTGAGGAACGGCTCAACCACGACCACGGCTGGCGATGACACGAGATCGATCGCATTCGAGGCTTCCAGGTCGAAGTCCACCGTTACATGCGCGGGGATGCCGGCCGCAATCCGGATGGGTGCGCCGCTCGGCATTTCGATGCGCACCGACAGTGGTCCGAGTGCGGCGCCGCTGCCATCCACCGGTTCGAGGTCGACCGCGTTACCCGACTCATCCTGCGCCAGGATCTGCGCGTTGGTGAAATCGAGGCCAACGACCATCTCCGTGTAGACGCCCGCAGGGACCGTCGCAATCGAGAAGAACTCGGTCAGTTCAACGAGTTCGGCGAAGTCGACCCGCGTCGCAAGCGGCACTGTTTCGACGACGTCGCCATCGACGCGACGCAGCGTGATGCTTGTGACGTCTACCGCGTAGCTGAAAAAATCACCTTCAGCGTCGCGCAGCACGACGGCGACATCGCCAGGACTTTGGGCCGCCGGGGCGGGCACAGGTTGTTGTTGCGCGCTGCCGCCGCCACCACCGCAACCAACGAGTGCGAGCGTGAGCGCCGCTAGCAGCAGACGTAGTCGTTCGATTCCGGACATGATGCCTCCACGGCGTTGCATACATGCCCAACAACGCCGCAACCGCCGTGCGGTTGACGCAAATCCGGATCCGATCGCAGGCGGTCTAAGGTAGGCGGGGGTGTGGTGCTGCGCCGAGCACAGGCAGGTCGGGCTTGGCATTGGTCTCCGACTTCATTCGGCAGCTGTATGCCGACAGCACGGGAATCATGGCAAAGCCTGCACACAAGAGGCCAAGGGCATCGCCCCCCTGCCCCTTCAGATACCAGTCAGCGTCGAGACTCGGAACGAGCAGAAAAAAGCCAGCGAAATAGAACAGCATCATCGCGGTACTGTCGACAGCCAGAAACCGGATCAAGTTGGTCGATAAACGCGGTACCACCGAGAGCAGTGCGAGTGCCGCCCCCGCGAAATAGATGCACGCCCAGCGCAGCGGGTTCTCATCGTCGAACTGCAGGCCTGTGAGAATCACGAGGGCCATGCCAATGAGTGCGTTGACGTAGACCATAGACTGCGCGTTCCCTTCTTTGCTTATTCCATGAACTCATAGTCCGGCATGGTTACCCCCGGGTCAATAGTCTGTAACTTTTGGTAACAAACAGCGTGAGATGGCGCGTTTCAGCCGATGCGGGCGGACTGGCCGCCATCCACCGCCAGGCAGACACCCGTGATGAACCCCGCCTCGTCGCTGGCCAGGAACAGCGCCGCGTTGGCCACGTCCCACCCGGTGCCCATCTTGGCGCCAAGGGGCACCTGCGCATCGCGCTGGGCGATCAACTGTGCCCGATCCCGGCCGGCTGCAACGTAGCCTTCGATCGCCATGGGCGTATTCATCAGTCCAGGCATGATCACGTTGGCGCGAATGCCATGCGGCGCATTGCCGATCGCGAGTGCCTGGGTGTAGGCATTGAGCGCAGCCTTCGATGTCTTGTAGGCGACGATGCCCACCGAGCAGACCGCGGCGACCGATGAAATGTTGGTGATGACGCCGCGGCCCTGGGCGCGCATGACGGGCAATGCGTGTTTGCAGGTAAACATGACGCTCTTGATGTTCACCGTATGGATACGGTCCCAAGCCGCCTCGGTGATTTGCGTGGGACCAGCATCACCGGCACCGATGCCGACGTTGTTGTGCAGGATGTCCAGGGCACCGAAGTGATCCACACACGCTGCAATCAGCGCCTGACACTCCGCTTCCTGCGTCACGTCAGCCGTCACGACGAGCCCTTCGCCCCCTGCGGCGCGCACGTCGGCGAGCGTCTGCTGCGCGGCATCAGCCCGCCGATCGACGAGGACTACACGTGCACCTTCCTGGGCAAACCGAATGGCCGTGGCGCGGCCGTTACCGATCGTCGCGCCCGGCGTCTGACCCGCGCCCACGATGATCGCGACCTTGCCGGCGAGTCGCCCCGAGGCTGTCATATCAGATATCGAATCCGGGCAACCCCGGATCGAGTTGCACGCCGAGCGTGTTGAGGGCCATGGAGACCAGATTGTACTGACCGACCGTGAACACGAGGTCCATCATCTGCTGCTCGCTGAAGTGCGATGACAAGCCCTTCCAGGTAGCGTCGGCGATGAACGCATCGCCGCGCAGCTCGTCGGTCGCCTGAAGCAACAGCCGATCGACATCGGACAGTCCCTTCGCCGTTGGCCCCGTCTTGATGCGGCGAATGTCGTCATCGGAAAGGCCGGCGCGCCGACCAATGAGTACATGCTGCCCCCATTCGTATCCGGCGCGACACAGATAGCCGATTCGCAGGATCACGATCTCGCGCTCTCGGGCCGGCAGTGTCGACTTGCCCAACACGTGATTGGCGAAGACCAGCCAGCGCCGCAATAGAGCCGGGTGATTGATCAGCGTCTTGAAGATGTTGAACCAGGGTTCGTCGAATTGCGCCATCAGCTCGAGCTGCTCCGGCGACAACTCCCCCTTCTCCTTCGGCTTCACCCGCGGCGTCGACATGCGCATGCGTTCATCCTCTCGTTTGTTGCTGGCGGTACTATATCTCCCAATTCCGCAGCGTGGATGCGTCGATGACCATTGACTACGAAATCGAAGACCGTCTCGTCGTCATCACGATCAACCGACCGGAGGTGCGCAATGCGGTCAACGGGCCCACCGCTGCGGCGCTCGCGGATGCATTCCGACGCTTCGATGCCGATGACGCGCTGGATGTCGCGATCCTCACCGGTGCCGCCGGGACGTTCTGCGCTGGCGCGGATCTCAAGGCCGTATCGACGGGCGATGGCAATCGCGTCGCTCTCGACGGTGACGGCCCGATGGGTCCAACCCGCATGCAGCTCAGCAAGCCCACGATCGCGGCCGTGGAAGGGCATGCGGTCGCCGGCGGTCTCGAACTCGCCGTCTGGTGCGACCTGCGGGTGGCAGCGGAAGATGCGGTGTTCGGTGTGTACTGTCGCCGATGGGGCGTACCCCTGGTCGACGGCGGCACCATCCGACTACCGCGGTTGATCGGCGCAAGCCACGCCCTCGACATGATTCTCACTGGACGCGGTGTCAGCGGCGTCGAGGCCAAGACCATGGGGCTCGCCAATCGCCTGGTGGCGAAGGGCGAAGCACTCACGCAGGCGAAGATGCTGGCCCGATCGTTGTCAAAATTCCCTCAGCTGTGCATGCGCAACGACCGTACTTCGGCGCACACTCAATGGGCGCTCGACCTGCCGCACGCGCTGCAGATGGAAACCGAACTCGGACGCGCCGTGATCCGATCCGGCGAAACCAAGGCGGGCGCTTCACGTTTCGCCTCTGGTGCGGGCCGCCACGGCGACTTCGACGCCATCTGACGGCTGCGACGGAGACTATCCCCAGGTCAGGAATCGGCGTCCGTCACATCGAGGCCGCGCGCGGTCAGAGCCTTGATCACCTGCTCCGCCTGCTCTTCGCCGCGCATCTGTAGCGTGAGATCAACGACTACCGCACGCGCTGACGACCCACCGAAGGTGCGCTGGTGGACGATGTCGATGATGTTGCTGTCGAGGTCGCCGAGCAGCTGAGTGATCTGACCCAGCGCACCGGGCATGTCTGGCAGTTCGACACGCAGTCGGACAAGCCGTCGACTGCGCACGAGGCCACGCTGAAGAATCGACGATAGAATCATCATGTCGACGTTGCCGCCGGTCAGGACGAGGCAGGTCTTGCGCCCGGCAAACCGCTCCGGGTAGCGCAACACCGCGGCAAGTCCGGCGGCTCCCGCGCCTTCAGCCAGTGTTTTTTCGATCTCCAGCAGCGTGAAGATCGCTCTCTCGAGCGCGTCTTCGCCGACGAGAACGATGTCGTCCACGCCCGACCGGATGAGCTCCATCGTACGGGCACCGGGTGATTTCACCGCGATGCCCTCCGCCACGGTCGCCTTGGCGACGGTCGGGGCGACTGGCCTGCCGTGGAAAGCATCGAACGCGGCCGGGTATCGATCTGCCTGAACGCCAAGCAACTCGATCTCCGGTCGCAACGACTTCACGGCCACCGATATGCCGCCGATCAATCCGCCGCCGCCGACCGGGACGACGATCGACTCGACCTCAGGCGCCTGCTCGAGAATTTCCAGGCCGACCGTGCCTTGACCGGCGATGACCGCCTCGTCATCGAATGGGTGTACCAGCACCAGCCCCCGGCGCTCCGCCTCGGCAACGGTGTAGCTGCGCGCTTCGTCGAAGTGACTGCCGTGAAGAATCACCTCGGCACCGAACACGCGCGTCTGCTCGACTTTGGCGTTCGGTGTCGATCGCGGCATGACAATGCAGGTCGGTATTCCGAGCCGCTGACCATGATAGGCAACGGCCTGGGCGTGATTGCCGGCACTCATGGCGATCACACCGCGGCGCTGTTCTTGCTCGGTGAGTTGCAGGAGCCGATTGAGCGCGCCGCGCTCCTTGAACGACGCCGTAAACTGATGGTTCTCGAATTTGATGTATATTTCTGCGCCGGTGAGCCGCGACAACGTCTCGGATCGATTCAGCGGCGTGCGCACCACCGTGCCGGCGATCCGCGCGCGCGCACGTTCGACATCGCGCAATTGCACCGTCATAGTTCGAGCCTTGGCGTCAAAGCGCAAAAGTATACGGCGCGGCGTGCACCGAAACCTCCTCATCGTCTACCACAGCCAGACCGGCAATACCGCAGCGCTCGCACGTGCGGTCTTCGAAGGTGCGACCGACGCATCCGTCGAAGGTGTCGACGTCCGCTTCCTGCGTGCGGCGGATGCCGGACCGGGGGATCTGTTGTGGGCCAACGGCCTGTTACTCGGGACGCCAGAGAACTTCGGATACATGTCGGGCGCGATGAAGGACTTCCTCGATCGCACGTTCTATCCCGTGGAAGGTCGCCTGCAACCCCTTCCATACGCAGTGTTCATCAGCGCGGGCAACGATGGCAGCGGTGCACTGCGCGCGATACAACGCATCGCCAATGGTTACCCATTCACGCAGGTGCAGGAGCCGGTGATCGTCGTTGGCAGCGTCACAGAAGAAGCGCTCGCGCGGTGTCGCACGCTTGGACTCACGCTCGCTGTGGGCCTCGATATCGGCATGTTCTAGCCCGCCATGATCGCGCGCCGCAGCACCGCAGCGCGCGCGGAATCATCGAACCGCACCACGCCATCCCGCCATACCACACCGAGATCACGCAGGGTTGTATCGATGTCGGGAAACGAGTTTGCGTTCGCCCAGCGCACGCGCAGCGCCTCGAATATGCCATCACCCCCAAGCGTATCGAGCTGCCGAGACAGCGCTTTCGCGGAATACGACTGTCCGCTCTGCAGACAGCACGCATTCAGTCGACCGAGCACAGCATCGAGGCTCGTTTGCCTGCTGCGCAATTCGACATCGGCCAACAGCGCAATCGCCGCTCCGCTCCAGTACAGCCGCATCAGGAAATTCGGACCGCGCAGGCGAATCGACTCGGTGAGCGACTCCTCGTATTGCTCGCGCCGACCGCGCTCAAAACCCTCGAGCAGCTTCTGCCACGCCGTCGTCTCATCGTAGGCGCCGGCGCGTGCTCGCAGCACGTTCTGGTAGTAGCTCGCGAAACCCTCAGACATCCAGCTATCGCTGCGACGCACGTACGGCAACAGCAAGTGGCTGAATTCATGGGTTGCGGTCCAGTCATCCTTCAACTGCGCCAGCGTCGATCGCTGATCAACGAAGAACTGCACCGCGGGCCCGCCAGCCCGGAGGACACGTCCGAACGGAACTGCCTCACGACTCGCGCCGAACTCGGCGCGTCCTGCCACCGGTACGACCACCACCTGCACGCGCGCCGCGGGAAAAGCGCCATACACGCTCTTCAGATGCCCAGCGGCGTCGGCCAACCACGCCTCGATCACATCGATGTCGGCCGGTGGCTCACCATCGAGCAGCGCCACATCGAGGTGCGCATCACCAATCACGATTCGACGCTCGACAAATCGTCCCACCACGACGATACCGCCGACTGATCGCGAAGATGGCATCAATGCATATCTATCCGCGTTCGGTGCAATGCGCGTACCTGGTAAGGACACTGCAACACCGGCCGGTGCGTTCACTTCTACGATTGCGGTTTCCCGCGTCGCCCACGGCAGATCGTCGTACAGAAGTGCTCGTCCAACCGAGCGCGTCGATGCGGACATCGGTGATTCGGTACAGCGCATTGCTTCGTCGCACTGCGAGACCGCAATCCGACTGGCCTGATCGATATCGAGCCGGATCATCTGGGGCGCGCCCCAGCTGTGCGCGGCAAGCAGCATCAGCACAACACGTTTCATCAACGCGCGGGTTCCGCCGCCATCGGCACGGTTCTCTTCAGCCACCAATGACCCGCACCTGCAACGATGGCCGTGCACAACGAGGCGGCGCCGAAAATACCTTGATAGCCCCACAAGGAATCTGCGATCCAGGCCAGCGGCAGATACAGCACGAGCATCCTCAGCACCGCTAGAATCAGCGATGGCGCCGGTCGACCCAATGCAACGAAGCTGCTCCCGGCCACCATGCTGACGCCCATCAACCCATAGCTGACGGGAACCAGTAGTAGATACCAGTAGGTTGCCTCGATCACGCCGGGATCGTCATTGATGAGGCCCACGAGGGGGCGTCCGAGCACCGCCAGCACGACGGTCGCGAACAATCCCCAGGCAAACGAGAACCGATAGCCGATGCGCACCGCATCGCCGATGCGCTCGAACTGGCGGGCGCCATAGTTCTGGCCAACGATGGGATTGACGCTGGAAGCGAGCGACATCAATACCATGAGCGCAAGCGACTCGATGCGCACGGCAACCCCGAAACCCGCGACCACCTCATGGCCATAGGTGGACAGCAGCCCGAAGATCACCCCCATCGAAGCCGGTCCGATGAGGTTGGTGAAGATCGACGGCACGCCGATGCGCAACACTTCGCGCCACGAATTCAGCACGGCCTGGATCGTGCCAATCGGTCGAAACAGACCTACGCGCGACAGCACCAACGCGGTCGCCACAAAAATCGCCGCGCGCGAGATGACAAACGCCCACGCTGACCCCAGATAGCCGATTCCCTCACTGATCCCGGGCACGCCGAATATCAACGCAGGCGCCATCAGCACCTGCAGCAGCGCTGCCGCCGTCATCAGCGCACCCGGTGTGCGCGCATTGCCGAGCGCGCGCAGCATCGACATCGCCACCATCGGCAACGCAAACAACGGTAAACCGATGAACCAGATGTCGATGTAACCCACGGCCAACGGCAGGATCTGAGCATCCGCGCCCAAGAGTTCGAACAGCTCCACCGACCAGAGCCAGCCGGCGATTGCGAGCGAAAGCACCAACAGCCCGACCAGCAGCAGCGTATGGGTGCCGAGAAGCAGCGTGCGTGAACGATCTCCACCGCCCAAAGCCCGGGACATGATCGACGTGGCGCCTACGCCGAGCCCCATGCTGACCGACGACAGCGCCATGACGAGTGGGAATGAGAAGCTGACAGCAGCGAGTTCCGGAGTGCCGATCCGGCCGATGTAGACCGTGTCGATCATCGACGCAACGATCATCGACGAGATGCCGAGGAACATCGGAATGGTCAGTCGAACGACGTGCCCGCCGACGGGGCCGGTGGTGAGGTCTTCGCCGCGCTTCACCCGTCTGTGTCCACTGAACTTCCGGCTCGGTATGCAACTTCGGTTATTCTAACCGTATGCTCGCCAATGCTTCTCAGCTGTGACCGAAGCGTCCGGACGCGTCGTACGGTCCATCACTGAAATTCCGGCCACCGACTGGGACGCTTGTGCCAATCCTGGTGGCGACGTCGAATTCGATCCGCTCGTCAGTCACGCATTTCTCGACGCCCTAGAGCGCTCCGAGAGCGCCATGACCAGAACCGGCTGGCAACCATTCCACCTCGTCATCGAACGCTCCGGCCAGACCGTCGGCGTGGCGCCGCTGTACCTCAAGGGCCATTCCCGCGGTGAGTATGTATTCGATCAGAACTGGGCCGATGCATGGGAGCGCGCCGGTGGCCGCTATTATCCGAAGCTGCAGTGCAGCGTGCCGTTCACCCCTGTCACGGGGCGGCGCCTGCTGGCGCGTGAGCCCGAGTCGGTGATCGAGGCAACGCTCGCCTCAGGTTGCGTGAATCTGGCCGAACAGCTCGACGTATCGAGTCTGCACGTCACGTTTGCCACCGAACGGCAATGGCAGTTGCTCGGCTCGATGGGGTTCTTGAAGCGAATCGATCAACAGTTCATCTGGCGGAACAGGGGTTATGCATCGTTCGATGAGTTCCTCGCGGCACTTGCCTCGAAGAAGCGCAAGAACTTGAAGCGCGAGCGGCGCGACGCGCTCGGCAATGGTATCGAGATGGAGTGGGTCACGGGTAGCGATCTGCGCGAACACCATTGGGATGCGTTCTATGACTTTTACATGGACACCGGACACCGCAAGTGGGGCACGCCCTACCTCACCCGAGGGTTCTTCAGCCTGATCGGCCAAAGCATGGCCGACCACGTGCTGCTCATCATGGCGCGCCGCGGCGGCCGCTATGTGGCCGGAGCCCTGAACTTCATCGGTTCACACGCGCTGTTCGGTCGCAATTGGGGGTGCATCGAAGATCACCCATTCCTGCACTTCGAGACCTGCTATTACCAGGCGATCGACTTCGCGATCGATCGCGGGCTCACACGCGTCGAAGCCGGCGCCCAGGGTGGCCACAAGGTCGCGCGCGGTTACGAGCCAACGACCACCTACAGCGCTCATTGGATTGCCGATCGCGGCTTGCGCAACGCGATCGCGCGGTTCCTGGACGCGGAGCACAAGTACGTCGAACACGACCAGGCGCTGATCCGGGAGCGCCTGCCCTTCAAAATCACCCAGTGAGCGCAAGAGTCGGTAAGCCCGCTCCCACAACTCCGATCGACGACTATCGCTTCAGGAGATCACGAATTTCGGTCAGCAGTACTTCCTGACGCGGCGGTTCGGCAGGTTTTGTGGGCGCTGCCTCTTCTGCCTTCTTGAGGGCGTTCATGCCTTTGATCACGAGGAAGATCGCAAAGGCGATGATGATGAAATCGACGATGGTCTGGATGAACTTGCCGTACGCAATCACCACGCCGGGAGCGCCATCGGTCAACGCCGACAGCGTGATCGCGAGGTCGGAAAAGTCCACGCCGCCGATCAGCAGGCCCAGCGGCGGCATCATGACGTCCGCAACGAAGGACGACACGATCTTGCCAAAAGCACCACCGATGATGATGCCCACGGCCATGTCGACCACATTGCCACGCATGGCAAAACTCTTGAATTCGGTGACAAAGGACATGCCCCCTCCGGTCTGTCGTTGATTGGTTCGAATGCGCAGCTATGCTACCTACGCCACACGCGCCATGCACTCGCGCCGATGATCGCGAGCACACCGAACTGCAGCGGTGCCCACCACTGCTGCCACGTCGATGTGGCCACATCGCAGATGCCCGAGCCCGCAAACGTAACCGCCACCAACGTATCCCCGACACTCCACACGGCGAGCAGCATCAGGGGCGCCAAGGCGATCCCAGGCAGTCGCAGCAACGCAGCAACGCCTGTTACCTTGTTGCCCTGGGGCAGTGTCAGTGCGAGCAGCGCGACCATGGGTGCAGATACGAGCGTGAGAAACCAGGGCTCGATGCCCGCGACCGAGCAGTCCACCGCACGCAGCGCCGCAACCCAGACGCAATGTGCGAGCACCGTCAGCCATGCAACCAGCGCAAGCCCCAGGCGCAGGAACAGCTCGGCGAGGCTCACACCCAGCTACAAATAGCTCTGCACTTCGCGCAGGTACGTTTTCAATCGGGCGACATTGGCCGGTCCCATCCGCAGCAGCTGCTTCTGCAGCGGCGGCAGCGATTCGAGGCCTTGATCCGCGTATTGATAGAAGACCTTCGGCTGCACCAGTTCGATGTCGCCGTCCGGTTCCGGTGTCTGCAAGGCTTGCCGGATCCCGGCGCGCACCGCGCCCAGCGGATCGGGGTCCCGATGACCGAGTTCCGCGAGCGCTTCGCGGAGCATTGGCGCAAACGTGCGCAGCAGCACGGCTGCCTGCTCGGGCGGCAAGCTGACGATGGTGTCCACTGTCGTGTCGAATCGCGCATAGCCGGCCGGATCGACGAAGGTCTTGCCTCCTTCCTCGCGCACCTGGAATTTACCAGTGGGGGCTAGAAAACCGAGCTGACGCCGCGGGATCTCCCCGAGCGCAGCATTGTCGATGACGACCGCAAAGCGCCTGACCAGTTCATCGCGGGACAGCCAATCACCAAGACGTTCGGACAACGTCAGCACCTGTTCGCGCACGAAATCATCGCTTTCGTTCAACGGTGGAAGCGGCGGCGGCGGTTGCGCGATAGGCGTATCCGACGAGATCGGTTCAGGCACCGGCGTTGCCACGTCCTCCTCGACAGCTGGCGGGTGATCGGCCGCCGGCGGCGGTGGCTCATCCGAACTGATCAACCAGTACAGAAGGCCCACTACGGCGATCAGCGCGACAACACCGATCGCCACGATACGTGGCTGCATGTCCTGACTCCCTTTCTTCTCCGCGGGCATTATCACCGCTCGCGTCGCGTTCATCCTAGGAATAATTCCGATATCATGATCCGTTTTTCGGTCCTGCCTGCCATGACAAAATGCTCCGTTGCAGCCATCCTCGATCATCGAATCGCCGTGGGCATCGACGTGGAAGTGAACGGCTGGGTGCGTACGCGGCGTACCTCCAAGGGCGGATTCACGTTCATTGCGGTCCACGATGGTTCCTGTTTCGATCCGCTACAGGTTGTGGCCGGTGCCGCGCTGTCCAACTACGACGACGAGATCGTTGAGCTCGGCACCGGCTGCGCGGTCACCATTCGGGGCCAGCTGGTGGAGTCGAGCGGCCAGCAGACGCGGGAGATTCAGGCGAGTTCGGTGTCGGTGGTCGGATGGGTCGATGATCCAGAGACCTACCCCATCGCCAAGAAACGGCACACGTTCGAGTACCTTCGAACGGTGGCGCATTTACGCCCGCGGACCAATACGTTCGGCGCCATTGCCCGCGTGCGCAACTCGATCGCGCAGGCAGTGCACAGCTACTTCCATCGCCAGGGGTTCATCTGGGTCAACACACCCATCATCACTGCAAGCGATTGCGAGGGTGCAGGCCAACTGTTTCGAGTGAGTACTCTGGACCAGGCAAACCTGCCCCGCACGCCGAACGGCGCCGTTGATCATGCGCAGGATTTCTTCGGACGCGAGACCTACCTCACCGTGTCCGGGCAGCTGAACGTCGAGACGTACTGCCTTGCGCTGTCCAAGGTGTATACCTTCGGACCCACGTTTCGAGCCGAGAACTCAAACACCAGTCGTCACTTGGCCGAGTTCTGGATGATCGAACCCGAGGTCGCATTCGCCGATCTCGACGCCAATGCCGCCCTTGCCGAGGACTTCCTCAAAGCCGTCTGTCGGGAGGTGCTCGCCGAGCGGGAGGACGATATGAAGTTCTTCGCCCAGCACATCGACAAGGACGTCATCGAACGCCTGCAACATGTCATCGAAACGCCCTTCACGCGCATCGACTACGCGGATGCGGTGAAAATTCTCGAAGGCTCAGGGCGCTCCTTCGAATTCCCTGTGAAGTGGGGTCTCGATCTGCAGTCGGAACACGAACGTTTCCTCACCGAAACTCACTGCAAAGGTCCGGTCGTTGTCGCCAACTACCCGAAGGACATCAAGGCCTTCTACATGCGCGTCAATGACGACCAACGCACTGTCGCGGCAATGGATGTGCTCGTGCCCGGTGTGGGCGAGATCATCGGCGGCAGTCAGCGCGAGGAACGTATCGACGTGCTCAACGCGCGCATGGCCGAGCACCATATCGGCACCGAACTCGACTGGTATCGGGATCTGCGCCGCTATGGCACTGTGCCTCACGCGGGATTCGGTCTCGGTCTCGAACGGCTGGTGCTGTATCTGACCGGCATGGAGAACATCCGCGACGTCATTCCTTTTCCAAGAGTTCCGCAGAATGCGAGTTTCTGAGGCGATCCGTAGCAATCGACGATGCTGCGCTCGCTGATCCGGCTGCGAACTTTCGCAGCACCTTACCTTACGACCCTGCTGCTCGGTGTGCTCGCCTTTCTCGGCGCGCGCGTACTGGAGGCGCTGGTGCCCTTGTTTCTGGCGCGGGGAATCGACTCGCTCGCGAGCGGCAGCTACGACGTGCTGCTCCCTGTACTGGGGATCACCGCGGCCGTCGCCGGGCGCTTCGTCGTCGTCAGCTACGCCCGCATCACGGTTCGCAAGGTCGGCCAGAACATCGGCTTCGATCTGCGCCAGCGCCTGTATGCGCAACTTCAGCTGCAGGGCTCGGAGTTTTTCAACACGTACACGATCGGCGACATGATGACGCGCGCGGTCGCCGACATCGGCCTCGTCCAACGACTGGTGTCGATGGGAACGATCCTGCTCGTGATTCTCGTCTTCGCGGCGATCGTAGGCTTTTCGTTCATGATGGCGCTCGAACCCACATTGACGCTCCTCATCCTGCCGCCGCTGCCGTTCGTGTTCATCTACGCCTGGTATGCATCGCGCAAGATGGGTGTCGCCTCTCGCGACGTGCAGGACCGGTTGTCGGATCTCGGCACACATGTACAGGAGAATCTGTCAGGCATCCGCACCATTCAGGCGATGGTGCAGGAAGAAAACGAAGTGCGCCGATTCGGCGCCACCAATCAGGGTTACGCGGACGCCTTCTACGAGCAGGCGCGCATCAACTCGGCCATGGGTGCGTGGATGCCGACGCTGACGGCCATCAGTTCACTGATCATCATCGGCTACGGCGGCAGCCTCGTGCTCGCTGGAACGATGAGTGTCGGTGTGTTCACAGCGTTCTTCTTCTATCTCGCCATGGTCGTGCAGCCGTTCCGCGTGGCTGGATTCATGGTCAATCTGTTCCAGCGCGCGGCGGTCGCCGCGGAGCGACTGTTCGAGGTGTTCGATCTCGCGCCCGAGATCGTTGACAGGCCCAGTGGCAATACGCCACGTCAGATCACCGGCAAGATCGACATTCGCGACCTGTCCTACCGTTATCCGCGCTCGGCGGAGCCGGCCCTGCGCGATATCACGCTGCACATCGAGCCCGGCGAGATCATCGCCATCATGGGTCGTGTCGGCGCCGGCAAGACGACACTACTCAAGACCATCGTCAGATTGCTCGATCCACCGCCAGGCACTGTGCTCATCGATGGCCACGATGCGCGCGAATACCCGCTCTCGCAGCTGCGCAGTCAGATTGCCATGGTGCCTCAAGATCCCTTCCTGTTCGCCGAAGCGATTCGTAGCAACGTGACCTACGATGATCCCGCGCGTGACGCAGATCAGGTGTGGCTCGCCGCCGAAGCTGCCGATCTGAAGCAGACGATCGAGGACTTCCCGGCGCGACTGGAAACCATCGTTGGCGAGCGTGGCGTCACGCTGTCAGGTGGCCAGAAACAGCGCGCCACGCTTGCGCGCGGCCTCATTCGCAACGCGCCGGTACTGATCCTGGACGATTGCTTTTCGTCGGTAGACACAGAAACCGAAGAGCACATCCTGTCGCAGCTCAAGCACCTGCGTCACGGACAGACAACACTGCTCGTGTCCCATCGCGTTTCGACCGCTCGACACGCCGACAGAATCGTCATAATCGACGACGGGCGCATCGTTGAGATCGGCAGCCACGCGGACCTTCTGGATAGCGGCGGCTACTACCGTGAGCTGGAGCGAATTCAGCGCGAGGGCGCAACCGAGTCCGACTACGCTTCCGTCGGAGCACCCGGATGAAGAACCAGTCGGCAGGTGCCGCAGAGGGCAAATCCGTACCTCGGCGCGACCACGCCATGTTCGACGCCGAGTTGTCCGCCAAGGCATTGAACGTACAGCTGTTGCGCCGATTGCTGCAGTGGATTCGACCCTACCGGCTGACCGTGCTCGTGAGCTCGGTCCTCATTCTGATCGCATCCGCACTGCAGGTGATGCTGCCGGTCGTCACGTCGATCGTCATCATCGACCATCTGTTCATCGGCAATACTGATCACGCCACGCCCGACATGGGCATGGTCGACGCGACCGATTGGATCATCGCTACCACCGGATTTCCGCCGCTCATCGCGGCCTGTGTGTTGTACGCAGTTCTGCACGTCGCGTGGGCGGTAACGAGCCACCTGCATCGACTGACGTTGATCAGCGCAGTGATCAAGGGCCTGCGCGACCTGCGACTCGACCTGTTCCGACATCTGGAAACGCGGCCATCGTCGTTCTACGACCGCGTCGCAGTCGGCCGCATCATGACCCGCGTCACCAACGACATCGAAGCCTTGTACGAATTGCTGCGCGGCATCGGTACGCTGATCGGTGAGTTCGTGCCGTTCTTCGTCGCGCTCGTCATCATGCTGGCAGTGGACGTGGAGCTGACAATCATCCTGCTCATCGCTCTGCCCATCATGGGCGGCGCCACCATGTATTTTCGCCGTGTTACGGGGCAGTTGTTCAGGCTGGTGCGGCAGTCTGTCTCTACGCTCAACCAGAATCTGCAGGAAAACCTGGCGGGCCTTCAGGTCGTTCAACTCTCCGATCGTCAGGATCGAAACCTGGCGCAATACACACGGATCAACGAAGGCAACAGATCGCTCGAGATCCGATCAATGAACATCGAAACACTCTACGGCGCGTTCACCGACAGCATGGCGTCAATCGCCCTCGGCGTGATCATCTGGTACGCCGGCGGCTCGATGGTGCAAGACCAGATCTCGCTTGGCGGCATCATCCTGTTCACGCGCTTCATCGACATGCTGTTTCACCCCGTGGTGGTCCTGGGTGAGCAGACCAACATCCTGTTTCGCGCCATGGCCAGCGGCGAACGGATATTTCAGGCACTCGATTGGGACGAGAGAATTCACGAACCCGACCAGCCGGCAGCACTACCGCCGCGCTTGCACGGCAGTGTCGAATTCAAGCACCTCGACTTCGCCTACACGCCCGATATTCCGGTGCTGCGCGATGTTTCGTTCACCATCAACCCAGGGGAGAAACTCGCGATCGTCGGCCCCACCGGCTCGGGCAAGAGTACCCTGATTCGTCTGCTCGGCCGCTTCTACGACTTCGACGATGGACAGATCTTTCTCGACGGGATCGATCTCAATCGCATCCATACCCACGATCTTCGATCCCGGATCGGTGTGGTGCTGCAGGACTTCCATATTTTCTCCGGCACGATCTACGAGAACATAGCGCTCGGCAACTCATCGATCGATCGTGATCGTGCGATCGCCGCGGCGCGTACCGTCAACGCGCACGAATTCATCAGCCGCCTGCCGAGCGGCTACGACACGGTACTGTCGGAGCGGGGACAGAACCTCTCACAGGGTCAGCGTCAGCTGCTCGCATTCGCGCGGGTGCTCGCCGCGGATCCCGAGATCCTGATCCTCGACGAAGCCACCGCCAGCATCGACACCGAAACGGAACTACTGATTCAGGATGCGCTGCGCAAACTCACCCACGGCCGTACGTCCATTCTGATCGCTCACCGTCTGCAGACGATTCAGGAGGCCGACCGGGTGCTGGTGCTGCATCACGGCCGCGTCAAGGAACTGGGTACACACGAAGAGCTGATCGCGCTGCGCGGCCTCTACTACACCCTGCACACGCTGCAATTCCAGGATGTCAGCGACGAAGAACTCGATTCATTGGCCTAAGCCGCACGGTCTGATAGCACACGTACATGTTCGCTGTGGCCACCGCGGGTGATGCCGTAGAACAGGATCGATGTCAGCGCGAGGAAGTAGAGGATCATGAGGCTCGGGCCGTAGATCAGGCCCAGGTCGAATATCACCTCCGGATCAACCGTACCGGGGGTTGCGTTGCTCGGGAAGCTGATCACTTCCAAGGCAATGCCCGCCATGAACGCGCCGATCCCCGACGTGGCCTTGGCTGCAAAGGTTCGCGCAGCAAAGAACAATCCCTCCTCCCTTCGGCCGGTCGACAGCTCGCTGTGTTCGACGATGTCCGCAAGCATCGATGACTGAACAATGCCGAACATGATGATGAACGTGACCTCCGTAACCTGATGAACCAGCATGACGGGAAAGAGGTACGGACTGCCGTTGGCTGGAAACCACTCCATGAGTCGCAGCACTACGGGCAACGCACCAAAGACGATTGAGATGCCATAGATGCCGATGGCACTCGCCTTCTTGTCGAACCGTGCCGTGATTCGCGGCGCAAGGTTCGCGGCAAGCGCTGCGGAAATGAAGAGCGAAAGCACAATCTAGCTCACCTGCGTCGGCGTGAATTCCCAGAAGTGCGTGTTGATGTAGGCATTGAAGTTCGTCGACACCCCCGCCCCGACTGCCGCGAACAGGCCCGCCACGAACAAGGCGAGGAAGTTGCGGTTGGAGAGCGTGACCTTGATGTCACGCAACATCTGCGAGACACGGTAGTTGTGGCGAATCGGCGGCTTTTTCAGATGGGGAATGTGGCCGTGCAATCCGCCGGCGGAGCCCACGATGGCAATGAACATGGCGGCCGTGCCAACCATGCCGTACACCTCATAGGTGGTGGGTGTATTGACGCCGTAATCCACCATGAACACCCGCCACATGAGGAAGGCCATGAACAACCCGCCAACCCAACCGAACATGTAGCGAAGCGACAACAGGCGCGTGCGTTCGTCGTAGTCCTCGGTCAGTTCTGCAACAATGCTCGTACTCGGGATTTCGTACAGCGTGATGAAGAATCGAACCAGGACGGCTGCCGCCGTCAGGTACAAAAACAGCCCGAATTCGGACAGGTGCGCAACCGGCGGGTTCCAGATGAAGAAGTAAGCGAGGGCCACGGGAATCGCCGATGCATACATGAACGGATGCCGTCGACCCAATCGCGAGTGGGTGTTGTCGGACCAATAGCCGACGAGGGGGTCGGACACTGCGTCCAGGATCATCGCGATCAGAATCGCGGTACCGGCGAGCGACCCAGGCAGACCGAGTACCTGGTTGTAGTAGAACATCAGGAAGTAGGAGAACCCGTTGTCCTTGACGCCATAGGCGACCGAACCGAAACCGTACAGCCACCGAACACTCGGTCGAATCGGCGGAGCTTTGGCCATCATTGTCTCGTACGCGATGTTCCCTGCATGGTAGTTCGCATCCCCAACTGGGAATAGACCAATCGGTCGAACTACAATGAACCATGAGCGACGAAGTTCGAAAAGTACCGAGCGGCAGCAAATTCGCGACTGCGCTGGGTTTCAATGCGATCAAGGATGGCGTCAAGCCCAACGCGGACTCCGCACGCAAAGGCGATCGCAAGCCACCGTGGTTGAAGGTGCGTATTCCCGGCGGCCAGGGTTACGAGCGCGTCGCGAAGACCGTTCGCTCACATCGCCTGAGCACGGTCTGCGAGGAGGCGCACTGCCCCAACATCGGTGAATGCTGGAGCCACGGCACAGCCACGATCATGTTGATGGGTTCAGTGTGCACGCGCGCCTGCCGGTTCTGCGCAGTCGATACGGGCAACCCCAAGGGCTGGCTCGACGCCGATGAGCCGCGCAATGCTGCAGAGTCGGTCAGGCTGATGAATCTGCGCTATGTCGTGCTGACCAGCGTCAATCGCGACGACCTGCCGGATGGTGGTGCCGCGCACTATGCGGCAAGCATCCGCGCCATCAAGGCGCTCAATCCCGACACCGCCATCGAGGCACTGACGCCCGACTTCCAGGGACACCTTCGCGACGTCGAAACCGTGGTCGCCGCGCCGCTCATGGTATTCGCCCAGAACGTCGAGACCGTCGAGCGGCTCACCCATCGCGTGCGGGATCCGCGCGCCGGCTACCAGCAGACCCTCGACGTGCTGGCCCATGCCAAGTCATTCCGCCCCGACGTACTCACCAAGACCAGTCTGCTGCTCGGTGTCGGCGAATCGGAAGCGGAGATTCTGACGACCATGAAGGACCTGCGCGCCCACCGCGTCGACGTGATGACGCTCGGTCAGTACCTGCGACCCACGTTGAATCATTTGCCGGTCGAACGCTGGGTGCCGCCCGAAGATTTCGAGCGCTATCGCGTGTTGGGTCTCGAACTCGGCTTCACGGAAGTGGCGAGCGGCCCGCTCGTGCGTTCGAGCTACCGCGCCGATCGCATCCTGGATGGCAACAACCTGGGTCTGTCGAGGATTCCGCTCATAGAGGTTTAGTCCGCGCTTTGTTTCGGGGACAAGCCCTCGCCTACGAAATGCTCAGTCCACCATCCCGCGACCGCGGCAATTGCCGCCGGCTCGTGGGTCACGGCGTTGTGGTTGACGCCCGGGAGCACGACCACCTGCACCTGCGCATTGGGCTCGAACAGCGGCGGATACTGCGCGGCCAGGAACGCCTCATCGTTCGTGCCGACAACGACCAGCGTCGGCCGGTCGAGTGCACGCACGCCGGCCTGATACTCGTCCGGCGCCATCGATCCGGCAGCACGGAACGAATACGCACGTGTGCGCATCGTCAATGGCAGGTTATGGAACAGCACGGACCGGTCATCGAAGTAGTGGATGCCGACAGAGTCGAACATTGCGATACCAACGATGCGCGCCACGTTCACCTTCATGAAGCTGTCACCGCCCTCGGGTGCTTCAGTGCGCATCGTGGGCGAGCTTCGTCCCATGAGCGGCGCAAACAATACGAAGCCGTCGATCTGACCCGGTCCGCGCATGGCCACGCGGGTAGCGATGCCGCCACCCATCGAGTGGCCCGCAACCATCACATGACGTTTGGGGTCGTTCGTCCGCAGCGCCGCAACTATGTCGAGCACGTCGTCTTCGTACTGACCGATGTAATCGACATCACCGGCGATGCCTTCAGATGCGCCGTGGCCGCGCAGATCGAGGCCGTACACGGTTGCGGAAGTTGCGTCGCGTAACATGCCGGCGCTGCGATTCAGCTGCGCGCTGTCAGCGGTAATCCCGTGGATCAGGATGATCGCAGCCTCCCCGGTACCCTCGAACTCGCGCGCGAACAACTCGATGCCGTCCCGCACGGCGAACTGCACGGCATCGAACTCGTACTCCTGGTCGAGCACCATGCCGATAGCAGCAGCCCCCTCCGGGGTCATCTGAAAGGGCTCCCCTTCGAACTGCGCTTCAGGCCAACCGGTCAGCGCACCCGCGAACGCGAGATACAACGCCGCCAATGCGAACGGAACCAACGCCCACTTCTGCCAGGCGCTCATCGCAAAGATCCTGTGGCTGTTGCTGCCTCGTACTCGAACACGGATTCCAGCGGTACACCGAATGCACGCGCGATCCGGAACGCAACTTCCAGTGATGGTGAATATTTGCCGCCTTCGATCGCGATGACTGTTTGCCGGGTGACGCCCACCGCCTCGGCCAGCGCCTGCTGGGTCATTTCACCCGCCTCGAACCGCAGTCGCCGTACATGGTTGGTGATGGATGTCCTTCGGGCCACGGTTACACACCACGCCGGTAATAGATGAGCTGAGCCGCCCGTTTTGCAACCTCGCCGAATCCCAGGCTGAACATGAGGATGTGCACAGCGACCACAGGCATCGGGGCGTCACGAAGCAACAGATACCAGACCGCCGTCACGACACCACAGATGATGACCACGCTCTCGGCACGACCGGCGAGCGCCGCAATGAGCCGATCACGTTCGTCCGACGCCGTGTCCCGGTCGCGAATGGCGAGCAGGCTGTGATAGATGATTTCGCCCACCACCATGATGACGATGACGCCGATGATCAAGCCCACCGTGCCGGATGTATCGATGGGTGCCGGGCCCATCAATGTGTAGGAGTACCAGGCATAGGCGATCAGGACGATCAGCAGCGTGCCGGCAGCGCTCTTTTCTTCGAATGATGCATTCATATGACCTCCCATCGAATTGGAAGGCAATGTATAGTTTACTTTACATTGTGTCAACTATACGTTACTTCGCATCTTCGCCGCCCGGCTGCGCGTCTCCCCACGAAGGGCAACCTTGCCGCAACGCCAAGCGTGAAGGCGCCATCACGACTTGTCCGTCGTGTCGTCAATCCCGGGAGTCGTCGTCGATCAGATCGTCGGCGTCGTAGGCGAGCCGGTCGGCCAGCAGATCGACGTAAGTGTCCACCATTTCTTCGAGGTCGTCCTCACCTTCGATCCGATCGTGCGCGCCGCGTGCGAGCACACCGATCTTGAGCGCCGGCACGAACACCCGCTGCCCGCCCAGTCGCACGGGGCGTAGCACGTACGCCATCACGAGGTTGGCTTCGTTGCCGCCCGCCACGGCTTGCACGAGCGGCAGCGTTTCACGCTTCAATGTCGCCGCGTCCTTGCACTTCGGCGATCGCACTCCGGGATGGAATGCGATCGCGGGCCACGATGCGTCGAGCCCCACGACATTGCCCTTGTTCGCCGAGACCACCTTCGCGTAGCTGCCTTCGATCTGCACGCCCGCAAGCACGCGCGACACATAGGTGAGGAACGAATGCACTTCTCCCTCTGCGCTGTCGGGCAGCGGCGCCTTCGTGTCCTCACCCCGGCTAGAGATCAGCACGGTTTGAACGAACTGAATCTGCGAGGCATCGATGCCTATCTGTCCCAGCAGTCGCAGGTGCTCTTCCGCAACCGCCTGTTGCACAAGCGCCGCGTTCCGGAAAGGAAGCGGGCGCAGATCGCGACGGTCTCTCGCGAACAGAAACACCGACGTGAACGGGTCGAAGCCGTACGCCGTCGTGCCGACGACGGTAAGCATCGTGCCCAGCTTCGACGGGACGTTCTCGGGGGGCTCTTGCAGCCCAAGCAACTTCGCCACGTCGCGCGCTTGGCGTAGGCGCAACGGATCGAGCGCGCGAGGCGTCGACCGGAACACCCTGTCGAACATCGCCTCGACTTCTGCCTGCGGAGCAGGCGGCAGCGCGAGATCGAACGCCTTCGAGTAGTCCTTGGAGAAGATGTCGACGGCGGCGTCGGTGGATCCGAGATTCGGGTTCACAGCCTTCGTCGCAAGCAGACTCTCCGGTGTTGCGGCGGCGGCAACCGGTGCCGCAAGCACCGCCATCGCAAACAAAATGGAATGGAGACGGGTCGAACCTGATGTGCTCATGGCGGCAGCGGCCTCTGGAACGACTTGTCGCCCTTCGGATCGCAGCCGCTCACGTACAGGTTGCGCGCGTAGCGCGGCTGCGTATCGGCGAGGTTCTCGCCATAGAGCTCGTCGGCGACGCGCGCGGCGCGTTCCGGGGAATCGCCATAGGCGCGCGCAACCGGACAGTTCGGATACGCTCTGCCGGCGTAACCCGTCGGGCGGTACATCGTCACGACCCAAGCCGGCGCCACACCCAGGATGTGTCCGAGCTGCGCCATCGTGCGGTATTGATCGACGTGATGCGGACTGATCGACATCGTGCCGTGGAACCCGGCGACAACGTGCACACCCCCGTTCGCCGCGTCGTCCCAAGTGGCTCGAAGCGGCCAGGGCACACTGTTGCACGATGACATGTGCATGAAGCGCATCTGGCCACCCGAAGCGCGCCCATACATCCGTTGCGGCTTGGTGAGACTGCACGTGCCGTGCTCCTCCGCGTACATCGCTGCGCGCCAGCCGCGCTCGTCGGGATTGCGGCCGTGGGTGCAAACGAGCGCGGCAAAGGCAGAGTCCGCGTGCACGGTATCTTCACCCCACGAGCGAAGCGCAGGATCAGTGAAACGAAACAGGCGCATGCGCGAATAGTTCGCACGGCGCTTCGTGTATCCAAACTCGCCCATCGTGACGCGCCATGCCATGCACATGTCGTCCCACTGATCGCGGCGCCCCGTGTAACCGCACTCCCAGTTGACGGCTGCCGACGAGAAGATCGCATCTTCGGCGGTGGCGAGTGGGGAGGCGAAAGCCATCAGCAGCAACCAAATTCGCTTGCGGTATCTGCTCACGAGCACCTCCGGTTTGGGCGATGCATGAGCGTCGTCGACGCTGCGCAAACGCATATCCAAGGTCTGACGTAGCCAGCGTTCAAAGCGCGCACTGCGGACCCGGCAGGGTAAACGCGTTCGCGGCGGCCGACTGCTGCAGGGAGATATGCGGACAGGGCAGCGTCGGCCCCGGGTGTCCGCCCGCATGTTGCTGCACCGGCGCGTGCAGACACGGCACCTGAGTGGGATGACCGTCGGGGTGTTTCGCGTGCATGCAGGGACCGTACTGCTTCTTGCCGGCGATGTAGACGACATGGCCTTCAGGATGCTGCATATGGGTGCAGGGCAGCGGGCCGTGCCACCCGTGTTCTGAGTGGGTGCATGGCGCTCTGATCGCGTCGCCCGCTTCGTGCGCCGGGTGCAGGCAAGGCAGCGTAGGTCCGGTGTCGCTCGAATGCGGCGCCACGAGATGAGGACACGCGAGCGTGCTCTGATGTCCGTCCGGGTGAGCAATCACGGGAACGAGGCCCGCATCCGACTGCGACAGCCCGTAGTTCCAGGTGGGCTGCGTCCACAGACTCACCGCTGCACTGGCTGCGAATGGGTCGACGTGAACATACTGGAACTCGCCGACCTTCCTCGTTTTGGCGGGCGATCCGTTCCATCGCGAAGCGGGAGTCAACACGTCGAAGTGCAGGTGCGGTGCGGCGGAGCGGCCGGAGCTGCCGACGATGCCGAGCACCTGACCACACTCGACGCGGCTACCCACGGTGACATTGTTCGGGATGCTGTCCTTCTTCAGGTGCAGGTAACGCGTCACCGTCCCGTCGGCGTGACATACCTCTACGCGATTGGGATCCGTCACGGCGACAGATTCCGGATGCTCGGGGTCGGGGCAGATGACGTTGTTCTTCGGGTCCGAGTCGAGATACGCACGCGGATCGGGATTCGCATGACAGCCGTCGAAGTGACTGTCGTCAACTTTGATGACGACGCCGCTGGCCGCTGCGGAAGCGCGGGTGGTCATCAGCAACCCGCCCCCGAGCGTGAAGTCGGTTCCTTCATGGCCGTCGTAACACACGTGGCCCGATCCGAACGACGTGCAGCGAAAGTAACTGTCGTGTTTGACGCCGTCCCGATCGTAGTGAGTAACTGCTGGTTCCGGAAGCACTCCCCAGATGTCACTGGCCGGGATCGGCATCGCGAACCGGGTCTGCGTGGCGATGCGCTCCGCGGCAGTGAAGTGTTCTGCGGCGCAGCCGAAATCCCAGGTGCTCGCGACCATCGGCACAATTTTTCGCAGGCTCGGATTCGCGAGTGGCGAGGTGGGAACCGGTGTCGCCGGCTGGATCTGTGGACTCGGAAGCGTCGGTGTCACGTTCTGTGGCAGGTCATCGAGACTCGCCGCGTACGCGGTTGCGCCCAGCGTGCAGAGCGCCCATACGGTAGAGGTGCCCAGTGATCGCATCGCCTTCGCCCCCGTCATGCCGACTGGAGGTGAGCATGCACGGCACCGGTTCACACCACATCACATGGTCATGTGGTGGCCATCCACAAATTGGCGCCTGAGGAAGCTCGACGTCACTTCACTGCGACTTACTTCCCGTCTTCCACTGCCGGACTGCGCGTCTCCCGCACGAAGGCCATCAGGGCAAGTCCGCCTCCGAGCAGCACGAGGATCGACGCCATACCGGCCCGCTGACTCGCATACAGCCCGGTGACGAACGCCACCAGTATCGGCGCAATGAACGTGGTCACCTGCCCCGACAGTGCGTAGAGGCCGAAGAACTTGGTCATTTCGGTTTCGGGCGCGATGCGCGCCAGCAGCGTCCGGCTGTTGGCGTACGCCGACGTGATGAAGAGCGCGAACAACACCGAGATTCCGACGTAGACGAGTTCCGGCACCGTCTGAAAGAACGGGAAGGCCCACACCGGCCGATCGAGCCCTTCCATCTCGACGAAGAACATCGATGTTGGTGTGATCGAGATCGCGGCCAACAGCGCCACCATGTTGCCGCCGATGGTGAATACGATCGCGCGCTTGGATCCGAACATGTCGTCGAGCCAACCGCCGATGACGCCACCGGCCACCGCGAACACGGTCAGAAATATCCCGACCAACAATCGCTCGGCGCCGCCCCAGCCGAACACGCCCGACGCGTAGATCATTCCGAACGTCATGATGGCGACCTTGCCATCGTTGAACAGCATGCGGGCGGCGAGATAGATCGCGATGTTACGGTAGTGACGCAGTGATCGAACCGTGCGCAATACATCGCTGAGCCCGTCGCGTACCGCGTCGCGCGCACTCACCCCGGTGCCTGCCCGATCCGGCGTGAAGGCCAGCAGCGGCCACGCGAACAACAGCAGCCAGATGGCCGCAATCGGCGCCGAAATCCGATCGTGCTCGAAGGTCTCAGTATCGAGGCCGAACATCACTGTGTCAGGCAGAAAGCCCCAGTCGAAGACGCCCGTTGCTGGCAGCGCGAATGCGTACAGCATCGCAACGAGAATCACCAGCGCGCCGGCGTTACCCAGCGACAGTCCCCAGCCCGACAAACTGCCGAGGCGTGGATACGGCACGATCGACGGCAGCATCGCGTTGTGAAAGACCTCCGAAAACGCACTGCCCGTGCCGGCGATGGTGAGCGCGATGGCGACCGTGACTATGCCGAGGTTCGAATCCCCCGGCTGCGCGAACCACAGAAGGCAAATCGCCGGGAACATCATCACGACGAATGCGGCGATCCACGGTTTGCGTCGCCCCACGCGGTCGGCAATGGCGCCGAGAAACGGTGCCAGACAAGCAGTTACTGCGCCGGCAAATCCGTTGATGTAACCCCACACTTCCTGACCGCGCACGGGATCGCCGATCACTTCGGTGGAGAAATAAGGACCGAAGATGTAGACGACGATGAGGATGTAGTAGGGATTGCGCGCCCATTCGAACAGCGCCCAACTCCACTGACCGCGATCGAAGCCGCGGGTGCGTAGTGACGAACTCACCAGGCGATACCGTAGTCTTCGCCGTGATCGCTCGAACCGCCCCAGAAAGTCCCGTGCTCACGATCGAAGTAGATCGCGTTGATGGGGCCGGAGGTGCGCGCCTGCACTTCGAGTTCATACCCCATGCGGGTCAACTCCGCACGCACCCACGGCGGCGTCGCGGCGTGAATCGTCACGACGCCCGGCCGCGCCGCGTGGTCGCCGAAGGAGTCGCGCATCTGATAGCTGACGATGTTGGCGGCCTCGGCCGCTTCCTGCACGTTCATGCCGAACTCGACCACATTGAGAAAGAATTGCAGCAACGCCTGATCCTGCAAGTCGCCACCCTGCACCGCAAATGACAGATACGGTTTGCCATCGCGCAGCGCGAGACTCGGCGTAAGTGTGGCGCGCGGTCGCTTGCCGGGCTCGAGTACATTGAAAGGGTTTTGCGCGGCATCGAGCACGAAGCTCTGCATACGCTGACTCATCCCGACTCCGGTCTTGCCCGCGATGACCGCGGGCATCCACCCACCGGACGGCGTCATCGACACGACCCAGCCCTGCGCGTCAGCCGCTTGTACCGTGGTAGTGCCGAGCGTGAAGCTGCGCGCATCGGCCTCGACATTGCGGCCTGACAACTGCCACGGCGGCGTCAGACCGCGATCCGGGTCTGGCACGTTGGTCCACTGATCGAGCAAGTCGCGATAGGGATTGGTCTCGTCCTGGAATGGATACGGATCGCCGGGCTTCACGCCAGGGTCGTTGCGTTCGCCATCGATCAACTTCACGCGCGACCGTGCGTAGTCTTTGGACAACAGGCCCCGAATCGGCTCTGCCGGCGGAAAGTACGGATCGCCGTAGTAGAAGTCGCGGTCCGCGAACGCAAGATTCATGACCTGATACAGCGTGTGCAGGTATCTCGCGCTGTTGTAGCCGAGCGATTTCACGTCGATGTGTTCGAGCATGTTCAGCGCCTGCAGCATGACCGGGCCCTGCACCCACGTATTGAGCTTGTAGACGTCGATGCCTTTGTAGCGCGTGACCACCGGCTCCTCGATGTGCACCTGCCAACGCGCCAGGTCTTCGAGCGTATGCAGACCACCCATCTCGTTGGACGAACGAACGAACTCGACTGCGATGTCCCCCTCATAGAAACGTTGGTAAGCTGCCATGATCGCGTCGCGACGCGACCGACCGGCAGCCAGCGCCTGCTGCTCCGCAGCCACCAGCTTTCGCAACGTGGCAGCCAGATCGGGCTGCCGGAAGATCTCACCGGCGACCGGAGTCTGCCGCGTGCGGTCCGGGTGCACGAAAAACAGTGTTCTCGAGTATGGCCACTGGGACAGCTCGGCCTTGAACCGCTCCATCGCATCGGCCGACTGCGCTTCGATCGGGTATCCATCTGCCATTTCGATGGCGGGCGCGAGCACCTGCGCGAGCGACAGAGTGCCGAACTCGGCGAGCATTACCATGAGCCCGCCCGGTGTACCAGGCGTCACCGCGGCGAGGGGCCCGAACTCCGGTGGAAACGCCATGCCCTGCGCCCTGAAGAACGCAGGCGTCGCGCCGCTCGGTGCAACCCCAAGGGCATTGATCGCGATGACTTTGCCGGTGTGCGGGTTGTAGATCAGCGCCTGGGTCTCTCCACCCCAGCTCAGCACATCGAACATGGTCGAAGTGGCGGCAAGCATGGCGCAGGCGGCATCGATCGCATTACCGCCAGCATGGAAGATTCGGGCGCCGGCGGTCGCGGCGAGCGGCTTGCCCGTGATCGCCACCCAGTGTTGGCCGTGCAGAACCGGCTTGGTCGTGCCCGCATGCGCAGCCGACGATGACATCAGCAACAGCGCGACGACCGCGAATGTTCGCAACATCAACCCCTCTTCCATGCCCCGTCGCCAATTGACTTGGATGCTACCATCACCGCACCCCGCAGTACGGAACCGCCGTTGATGAACCGCCACGGATTGATCGAATCGCTTCCCGCAGACGCCGCGTTGCTGGTGGCCGTTCCCAAGTCGCGCATCGCACAGTGGCGAGAGACACAGGCACCGGACATCCGGCAATGGCTCGACCGCTCACGTTTTCGCGGTGACGCCGGGGCCATCGCCTGGCTTCCCGCCGATTCAGAACCTGCCCGTGTCCTCGTCATCACCGGCGAAGAACCGCTGTTCGCACTCGCCGACCTGCCGTATCGACTGCCAGAAGGTAACTATCAACTCGAATCGTCACTCACCGGCGCCGCGGCACATCTGGCGCTGCTTGGCTGGGGCATGGGTAGTTATCGGTTCACCCGCTACAAGGGGAGCGAACGTGCGCCGGCGCGTTTGTTCGCCGACAGCAACGTAACGACTGTCTTGCGCGAGCTCGATGCCATTGCGCTGGTGCGCGATCTCATCAACACACCGGCAGGTGACATGTTGCCTTCACATCTCGCCGAATCCGCCGAGAATCTCGCCGCCGAGTTTGGCGCCGACTGCGAGATCACGGTGGGCGACGCCCTCCTGACAGCGAACTTCCCCACAATTCACGCGGTCGGTCGCGCCAGCACGAACGCACCACGGCTGATTGACCTGCGCTGGGGCGATGCGGCGCATCCGTCAGTCGTGCTCGTCGGCAAGGGCGTGTGCTTCGACTCCGGCGGCCTCGACATCAAGGGCGCCGCCAATATGCGCTACATGAAGAAAGACATGGGCGGCGCAGCCCATGCGCTGGGCCTAGCGCGCCTGATCATGGCCAATCGCCTACCGATTCAGCTGCGCGTGCTCGTGCCTGCCGTGGAGAACGCAATCGCCGGCAACGCGTTCCGCCCCGGCGACATCATCCGAACCCGCAAAGGCATCACCGTCGAAATCGACAACACGGATGCCGAAGGGCGGCTCGTGCTGTGCGACGCGCTTGCCCTCGCATGCGAATCGAGACCGACACTCATAATCGACTTCGCAACCCTCACCGGCGCAGCACGCACCGCACTTGGCACGGAGGTGCCTGCAATGTTCGCCAACGACGATGCACTTGCGCGCGGGATCGAGGATGCGGGCAACACGCACGCGGACCCCATCTGGCGTCTGCCGCTTCACCAGCCTTACCGAAAACAGCTGGACGGTAAAGTCGCGGACATGATGAACAGCACGAGCTCCGCATACGGCGGCGCGATTCTCGCCGCACTCTTCCTCGAGGCGTTCGTCACGGCGGGCACGCCCTGGGCACATTTCGACGTGATGGCATGGAACACAACCACTCAACCCGGCAGACCCGAGGGCGGAGAAGCCATGGGCATCCGCGCCGTCTACGCACACCTTGCCCGGCGGGTCGACCAACCCAATCCAATCGGAGGCTAGCGCATGTTCGCCGAACTCGAGTTCGCTCCGACGGGCACCACCCAGCCACTTGCGGTCGCCCTCGATGCCATTGCCTGGAACGATGCGGGGCTCGTGCCTGCCATCGCGCAGGATCATGCGACAGGCGATGTGCTGATGCTTGCCTGGATGAATCGTGCGGCGTTGGAAGAAACGCTCGCCACTGGCCAAGTCTGCTACTACTCACGCAGCCGCAAGCGTCTGTGGCGCAAGGGCGAGGAGTCGGGCAACGTCCAAATGCTCAGGCAGTGTCACTTCGATTGCGATGGCGACGCGGTGCTACTGAAGGTCGCGCAGACGGGACCGGCATGTCATACGCTTCGCCCATCATGCTTCTACCTGTCCGTCGAGGGCGATGTGGTCGTTGTGCGTGACGCAAGATCCGCCGATCCCGTATGATGCGCGCCATGACACCCCCCGACGCACACCGGACATCCCCGTGCTCACAGCATCGCTGTGAGTGTTGCTGTTGTTGAAGCTGGCTGCGCGTTCACGCGCCTGACTCACCACTTCGATCCGTCGGGAGACCGTTGTCATGGATATCCGCCTTCACAATACATTGACTGGCCGCAAGGAAATCTTCACGCCGCGTATACCGGGGGAAGTCTCCATGTACGTGTGCGGGCCCACCGTTTACGACTACGTTCACATCGGCAATGGCCGACCCGCCGTCGTGTTCGATGTCCTGTTTCGGTTGCTGCGCGCGCGCTTTCCCAAGGTGCGCTACGCCCGCAACATCACCGACGTGGACGACAAGATCAACGCCGCGGTCGCGGCGAGCGGCGAGTCGATCAACACGTTCACACAGCGCTTCGCAGCCGCCTATCAGGAAGATGTCGCTGCCCTTGGCACCCTCGAACCCACGGTGGAACCGCGCGCAACCGATCACATCCGCGAAATGATCACGATGATCGAGTCGCTAATCGCCTCAGGTCATGCGTACGTCGGTGACGGTCACGTGCTCTTTCACGTCCCGTCGGATCCGGACTACGGCACTCTGTCCAAGCGCTCGCTCGAAGACATGCTCGACGGCGCGCGCGTGGAAGTCGCACCCTACAAGCGCGACCCGAAGGACTTCGTGCTGTGGAAGCCATCGACCCCTGAGTTACCGGGTTGGGACAGCCCCTGGGGTCGCGGCCGGCCCGGCTGGCACACCGAGTGCTCCGCCATGATCAGCAAACATCTCGGCACGACCATCGACATTCACGGCGGCGGCTCCGATCTCGCATTCCCCCATCACGAGAACGAACTCGCCCAGGGACGGCATATCAGCGACGGCGAGTACGTGCGTTACTGGCTGCACAACGGCATGTTGACCATGGGCGCCGAGAAGATGTCGAAGTCGCTCGGCAACATCGTTACCATCCGCGCGCTGCGAGATCGCTTCAGTGGCGAAGTACTGCGATATGCCCTGCTGTCCGGGCAGTATCGCTCTTCGCTCACGTGGTCCGATGATTTACTCAAGCAGGCACAAACGAGCCTCGACCGGCTCTATGGTGCACTACGTGAGTCTCATGGCACCGTGAGGTCGCCGGACGAGTTCCGCGCAGCCAGCTTCGATGCGTTTCCGACCGAAGTGCTCGAACCGCTGTGCGACGATCTGAATACGCCCGGTGCACTCGCCGCAATGCACGGCATCGCCTCCGAGATTCACCGCGCCAACGATCCCAAGCTCGCAAGCACGCTGCGTGATCAGTTGCTCGCGGCGGGTTGGCTGCTCGGCATCTTAAGCGAAGATCCCGATCAGCATTTCCGAACTGGCACGCAGATCGACCCTGCCGAAATCGAGGCGCTCATCGCCCTGCGCCGGCAAGCCCGCGCGGCCAAGGACTTCGCCCGCGCCGATCAGATCCGTGATGAGCTGCTCGCGCGCGGCATCGAACTCGAAGACACGCGGGACGGCACGCGCTGGAAGGCCTGAGCGATGGCGCTCTGCGTCGGCATCATCGGCGCCGGGATCGGCGGACTCACGGCGGCGCTCGCATGTCGCCAGGCCGGCTTCGACGTCGAGCTGCTGAGTACATCGTGTAGCGAGCAAGCCGACGGTGCCGTCGATCTGCCGCCGAACGCAACGCGCCTGCTGCGTGCACTGAAGGTGCTCGATGAGGTCGAGTCAGTCGCAGTGCGACCGGAGGCGATTCATTTCCGCGCCGCCAGGTCCGGATACCTGATCGCTTCACGTCCGCTCGGGAAATTCGCCGCCGACCGCTATGGCGCGCCGCATCTGCACGTGCTGCACAGCGCGCTGTTGGATGTGCTGCGGGCACAGCTGCCGCACCGGCGCATCGAGGCGTGCACGGTGTTGGCCGTGGGTTCGATCAGCCAGAACGATGACTTCGTCACCGTTGAGTGCGACGACACGACGCTTCGACTGGATGTATTGATCGTTTGCGATGGTGCCGATTCGACGACACGCCGACAGCTGTTCGGCGGGGAACCTGCACGATTCTTGGGCCGCATCGAGTGGCAGGCTCTGATCCCAGCTGACGCGGCAGCGCACGGCCGGCCACGCCACGCCATCACGCGCTGGCTCGGCCCCAATGGCCACTTCATTCAACGCGATGTCGATGGTGGACACCGAATCTGCCTGACGGGGATCGCTAGCGGTCCGCCGCACGCCACGCAACAGTGGATGACGCATGATCGGGGCGACGACTTCGTTCACGCATTCGATGGCTGGCACCCGAGTGTCATGGAGATGATCAGTCGCGCCGCCACCTGTCGTTCACGCGCGCTACACGACCATGCCGCTGCCACAACGTGGTCACGTGGACGCATCGTGCTGCTCGGAAATGCCTGTCATCCTCTGCTCCCCTACGTCGATCAGGGCGGCGCCATGGCAATCGAAGACGCCTGGATTCTCAGTCGCCTGCTCGGCGACTGGGAGGACGACGACGTCACCGCCGCACTCCTCGAGTACGCACGGTACCGACAGCCGCGCGTCACACGCGTACAGAATGCCGCGCGAGAGAACTCCACCACCTATCACGAGGCCGATGCGATGCGCGCCTTTGGGCGCAATCTCAAACTCGCGCTCGGTACGCGCCTGTTACCCGAACTCGCGATCGAGCAGTTCGACTGGCTGTATGGCTACGACGCGGTCAAGGGCTTTGATTGACCAATTCACCGCGCTCAACGCGCCGATGAGCAATTCGAATACAGCGCCCAGGCTAGCCCCGCTATACTGCACCCGCGTTCTGGTGCCCGTTGTGCAGACCTGCGCAACGGGATAATCGGGAAGTCGGTGAGCACCGCGTGCAGCGCGGCGCAATTCCGATGCTGCCCCCGCAACGGTAAGTGAGCGGGCGGATCTACAGCCACTGTGCCTGCCACCGGCATGGGAAGGCGATCCGCCGCGAGTGAAGTCACTCGACGCCACGAGCCCGGAGACCGGCCGAACGGGTGTGAGCGAAAGCTCATGTGACGAACCGTCGCTCGGGGTGCAGCGACTCATCGGGACCCGACCATGAAGATTCAGTACTTGTCACTCGCCTGCCTCTGGGCCGGCGCAGTCGTCGCCCGCGCCGCGACACTCGAAACCATCACAGTCACTGCGCAGCGCACGCCGGTCACAATCGATGCGGCGAGCATTCCGGTCGAGGTGATCGATGCCGATGCAGTGACGGCTCGTCAGGCGCTCACGGCCGATGCACTGCTGCGCGGATTGCCCGGCATCAGCATCGCAAGTTCCGGCGGAATTGGTGCGCTGTCTGAACTTCGGTTGCGCGGATCGGAAGCCAATCACGTGCTGGTGATGGTGGACGGCGTGGAAGTGAACGATCCGGCCACGGGGTCGAGTGTCGATTTCGCCCACATCAACTTGGCGGGGGTCAGGCGCGTCGAGATCGCAAGCGGCCCGCAGAGCGCGCTATGGGGCAGTGACGCCATCGGCGGCGTCATCTACTTCGACACGACACCAGCAGTCGGTGCACGGGTCGCCGAAGCGAGCGCGAGTTTCGGCACGCACAACACATCCATCATCGATGCCCAGGCCGCGGCCAACGACGGTCGTTGGCACTACGCACTCAGCGGCCAGCGCATCGCGACCGACGGCACCAACGTGGCGCGCGCCGGCAACGAAGACGATGGCTATGACAACGTCTCGTGGAGCCTGAACACCGGCTACCGTGCGTCCGACTGGTCGGTACAGGCCGTCGCCCGAGGCCTCACCGCGGATGTCGACTACGACCCGACACCGTTCCCGGACTTCGTTCCAGCAGACGGCGATGACACTCAGGAGATCGATCACGGCCTTGCCCGAATCGATTTGCGACTGCGCATCGATTCGCCGTGGCAGCATCGCATCACGGCCGACTACTTCGACAGTAGCAACACCACGTTAGTGGACGGGCGGCGAGCGTCCGGTAACGATGCCGACCGATACCGCCTCGGCTACCAGAGCAGCTGGACATTCCAGACCGGGCATCTGCAGCAGGACGTGATCGTAGGCTACGAGTACGAGCGCGAACGCTTTCGTCAACGCGGTGCAGCGTCCGTCTTTGGCGATCCCAACCAGAATCAGCACGTCGACAACCAAGCAATCGTCGGTGAGTGGGTCGGCACGCTCGCGGGCGGCATGCGACTGAACGTCTCCGCACGACATGACGACAACAGCGCCTTCCAGGATGCAACCAGCTATCGCATCGCGACTCGGCTTCCCGCCAGTCGCGCGGGTACTGTGTTCGCAAACTACGGAACGGGACACAAGAATCCAACCTTCACCGACAGATTCGGATTCACACCCGATACGTTCATCGGCAACCCCAATCTCGACCCCGAGCGTTCAACCGGCTACAGCATCGCCTACGAGCACGTCTTCGATGCGAGTACGAGCGCACGCGTCACCGGCTTTCGGGATCGGCTCGACGACGAAATCGACGGCTTCGTCTTCGATGTCACACAAGGGGCCTTCACGGCTCGCAACGACGCCGCGCGCAGCCATCGCGAAGGCATTGAGCTGTCGGCCCGCACCGAAATCGGCGCATTGCAGGTAAGCGCCGACTACACCTACCTCGACGCAACCGAACAGGATGCCGCAGGAGACGTCGATGAGCTGCGGCGTCCACGGCACACGGGCCGCCTGATACTGGATCTTCAGGTGGACTGGCGTGTCTCGATACAGCTAGGCGGCGTCTACACCGGCGCCCGAGATGATCTCGATTTCAGCGCCTTCCCGGCCCGCCGGGTGACCCTGCACGACTACGCATTGCTACACTTGGTGGCCCGGGCGCAGCTGTCTCGACAACTGTCGATGTTTGCGCGAATCGAGAATTTGGCTGATGCCGACTACGAGGATGTCTTCGGCTACGCCACACCCGGCCGAACCATGTACATCGGATTCACCGCAAGGCTTTGAATATGATCGACGATCTCGTCATCGACAGCCAATGGGACACGAGCATCGTACCGGCGCTGACCGAGTACATTCGCATTCCCAACAAGTCACCGATGTTCGATCCGAACTGGCGCAGCAACGGCCACATGCATGCGGCGGTCGACCAGCTGTCGAAGTGGGCCGAAGGCGCTGGCGTTTCCGGGCTGAATCACGAAATCGTCGAGATCGACGGTCGCACGCCGGTGTGGTTCGGCGAGGTTGCGGGCAGTCGTCCTGATGCACCAACCGTGCTGTTGTACGGGCACTACGACAAGCAACCGGAATTCTCCGGCTGGCACGAAGGCTTAGGTCCATGGACGCCGGTGCTGCGTGACGGCCGGCTGTATGGTCGCGGCGGGGCCGACGACGGCTATGCACTTTTTGCGAGTCTGACCGCCATTGCCGCGGTCCAGCGCGCAAACGCGCCGCTGCCGCGCTGCGTCCTGCTCATCGAAGGCTGCGAAGAGAGCGGCAGCTTCGACCTGCCCGCTTACCTCGAGCAGCTCGCCGCTCGGATTGGCGCGCCACACCTCGTCGTCTGTCTCGACGCCGAATGCGGCGATTACGATCACTTGTGGTTATCGACGTCGCTGCGCGGCATGCTGCTCGGCACGCTCACGGTGACCGTGCTCGAGCAAGGCGTTCACTCGGGCGCTGCCAGCGGCATCGTGCCATCGAGCTTCCGTCTTCTGCGCGCACTTCTGGATCGAATCGAGGATCCGATCACCGGTCGCATGATTGACGGGCTGCACGCACCGATCAGCACCAACACCCGCACCGAAGCCGCGGCAATGGTTCAGTCTCTCGGCAGTCTGGTCGTCGATCGATTTCCATGGGCCGGCACCACCGCACCGGTCACGCGCGACCTCGTGGAATTGGTGTTGAACAACACCTGGCGCCCGACGTTGTCGGTCACCGGATTGTCGGGAGCGCCCGATGTCGGCAATGCCGGCAACACACTGCGCCCATCGACCTCCGCCCGGTTGTCGATCAGGCTGCCGCCGATACTCGATGCCGTGCGGGCGGGCAGCGTGGTGAAGTCGATTTTGGAAGCGAATCCGCCCCAGGGTGCGCAGGTCATCTTCGAACACGACGGTGGTCAGGCCGGCTGGGCAGCGCCGCCGCTGGCAGAGAACTTATCGAACGCGTTCGAGCAAGCGGCGATGGCGACGTTCAAGACCCACGCCCGCTACATGGGTATGGGCGGCACCATTCCATTCCTGAAAATGCTCGGCGACAAATTCCCGGACGCGCAGTACATGGTCACCGGCGTGCTTGGTCCTGGCTCCAACGCGCACGGCCCGAACGAATTTCTCGACATCGCCACCGGCAAGCGCGTGACTCAATGCGTGGCGCGCGTGCTGGCGCATGTGGGTGGCTGATAGAAATGGGGGACAGTCGACCTATTTCACCAGCAGTTGCTCATCACTCGAGAAATAGGTCAACTGTCCCCCATTTCTCCAGCTAGTGCAGCAACCGGCTCTCGGCGCTGAACTGCGCCCGCAGGAAATCCATCTGGTCGCCAAGTATGCGGCCTGAATTGATCAGCGCGAGATACTCGGCGAAGTTCGGAATGTAGGGCAGCGCGATCAGTTCCAGATTGCACTCGTGCGCCATGCGACTGCCTTTGCGGTGATTGCAGCGACGGCAGGCCGCCACCACGTTGTCCCACGTATCGCGACCGCCGCGTGAGCGCGGTACGACATGATCCCTCGTCAGATCGCCATCACTGAAGTGGCCACTGCAATACAGGCACAGGTTGCGATCGCGGCGGAACAGCGCCTGATTGGTCAGCGGCGGTATGTTGCGCGAGGGCGGCACCACGCGCCCTTCGCACGCGATGATGCTGTGGATGTCGATGTGCGAGCGCAGGCCATCGAAGCGCGAATGTCCGCCGCGAATCTGCAGCAGCGGGTCTCCCAGCGACCACAGCACGAGTTCACGGGCGTACAGACACACCGCTTCCTGCCAGCTCACCCAGTCGACGGGCTGACCCGCGACGTTGAGGCGCAGAATTCGCGGTGCGCGTTCGAAATCCGAGAGGGTGGCCAACATGCCGTCGTGCGCTCGCAGCCGTACAAATCTGGCCAATGATGTACCAAAGGCCGCAATTTAGGCAATGCTCCAACGACTCGCCTCGGTGTCGCCGGGTGCGGCGTACATCAACCGAATACCAGTACGCCGTCACGAATCGCGACATCACCCTTCGATGTCATGACGCGGAAGAACAGCGTGCCGGCATTCCTTGCTTCGATCACGACGGTAAGCGTCTCGGGCATCAGCACCATGCCGCTGAAGCGGCCCGCGATGCGTTGTACCCGCCGCGGGTCGCCGCCGACCCGCGCGTGCACCAGTGCAGATATGGCCAGAGCCAGCGTCGCGGTGCCATGAAGGATGATGTCCGGCAAGCCTGCTGCGAGCGCGACAGCCTTGTCGGTGTGGATCGGATTGAAGATCCGCGCACACTCGGTGTAGACATGCGCCGCCCCTGCCGCGACTGAAATCTCCAGCCTCGCGCCATCGGCAGCTGCACCATCGCGCGTGGGCAGCGGCGGCGGCGATTCGCTGCTGCGATCACCACCTGCAACTGCCACACCGCGGAACAAACCCCCTTGCCATGTCGTTGCCAACGCAGTGCCATCCGCAGTGACCGTCTCGAGCTTCGTCAGTTGATATGCGCCAGGCTTCCTCGACTCGATGGCAACGACACTGGCCGTGGTGAATACCTCCATGCCGGAAGTGATGGGCGCATGCAACACCACATCGTGAGTTGCGTGCACGCCACTTGCGCCCTCCCGCGCGGTGAGACTCTGCGCACCTTCCAGGTATCGCGCATCGAGCACGACCGGCCACTCGACGCATACCGGGAACAGCGGATGCGCGACCACCGGCGTTCGCGTATCGAAGTAACACGGCAACGTCTCGCCCAGCGCGGCCGCATACGCCATCAGCCAGCGTGCATCTACATCGTGCCGAAATCGCCGCGTCTTGCGGCCGACCATCGCGGAGTTCAGTGGCATCGCGATCGCCCCTTTACAGGTTTGGTGGAAGCGCTTGCGCCGACGAGGTCCATTGCGGCGTTCGTTTCTCGACGAAGGATGTGACCCCTTCGCGTGCATCCGGCTGATTACCGAACCAGGCGAACGCCGGCCCTTCACGCTTCAGCATGTCCGGCACCGACGTGACCAGTCCTTCCCACAGCAAACGTTTTGCCGCCGCAACCGATGCGGGCGCGGTATTGATCGCGATGTCCCGCGCCATCTCCATCGCTGCAGGCAGCACCTCCGCAGCCGGCAAGGCGCGACTCGCAAGTCCCATTGCTGCTGCTTCCGTGCCTTTGATCGTCTTGCCAGTCAAGAGCAGCTCCGCCGCACCGGACAGGCCCGCCACGCGCGCCACAGTCACGTGCGACGCAAGCTCGGGCAGCACGCCCCTGCGAACGAAAGCAAAGCAGATCTTGGCGTTCTCGGCCACGATGCGGACATCCGCAAGCATGGGGTATGTGATGCCGACACCCACAGCATGCCCGTTGATCGCCGCAATGACGGGCTTTGCGACCTGAAACGGATACATGGCCGGCTTCGATGCACGCGCGGCTTCAGGCTGACCGCGTTCACGTCCACCGAACGTGCCGCCACCGCGCGTCAGGTCTGCGCCGGCACAAAACGCTCGCTCGCCCGCGCCGGTGATCACGACGGCGCGGATCGCATCGTCATCGTTCGCGCGTCGCATTGCGTCACTCAGCTCTTCGGCAACGACAGCGGTCCAGGTATTCATCGCCTCCGGACGGTTGATCGTCACCAAGGCAACACCGTCCGTGACTTCGAAGAGAATCTGTTCGTAGCTCATCGTTTGCCTCCTTCTAGCGATCGTCGATCAGCGGTTGCATCCGCGCCCGCCGCTGTGCGCCAGCCTGCATGTGTCGCTGCATTTCTTCCATCGCTTTGGGCTCAGGCTCCCAGCCGCCGCGCGCATCACGCAGCCCACCGTCGATGAGCACGTAAGACCCCGACATGAATGCGCCGTCTTCGCCAGCCATGAAGCTGACCAGCCCGGCAATGTCCGATGGTGTACCCACCCTGCCCACTGGCGTTCTCGCCTCGAGACTGGATCGAATCGCGCCACCGGGGTCACCCGCCAGCCCCTGAGCGAGCGGCGTTTCGATCACGCCGGGTCCAATTGCGTTCACCGTGATGCCGTGTTGCCCGAGTTCCTGCGCCCAGCCACGAGTCATGATCGCCACACCCGCTTTGGTCGCCGAATAGCCGAACATCGGTCCGCTCACATTGAGCGCGGCGAGCGAGGAGATGCATACAATTCGGCCGCCACTACCGAGCTTGACCATCCGTTGCGCAACCGCCTGCACGGTCAGGAAGACACCCGTCAAGTTGATGTCGATCTGGTCCTGCCAGTCTTTCAGCGGCATGTCGAGTACGGAACCACCACGTCCAATCCCCGCGTTGGCAACCGCGATGTCGAGACGCCCCAGCTTTTCCACACACTCGGCGGCAGCCTGCTGCATCTGCACCTGGCTCGCGACATTTGCCTTGACCACCGCAGCGCGGCGACCGAGCTGCGTCACCAGATTCGCAGTCAATTGCGCCCCGTCCACATCGATGTCAGCAATGAATACGTCCGCGCCATCGCGCGCCAGGCGCTCCGCGATTCCGCGCCCAATGCCGGATCCTGCACCGGTGATGAATGCCACCTTACCTTTCAGGTTCGCCATGTGTCCCCCGTTTCAAATCCTGTCGCTGAAGCGCGACATGCGCCGTCGATCATACAGAGCTGCGATCGAGAAAATCAGCAACGCAGTCCAGATGCAGCCAAACGTCACCACCTGCCCCGCACGAAACGGTTCGTCGTAGACAAAGATCGCGAGCAACAACACCATGGAGGGTGCGAGGTATTGGAAGAACCCGAGCACCGTCAGGCTCAGTCGCATTGCCGCCGCTGCAAACCACACCAGCGGCACGGTCGTGACGAGCCCTGCAAGGACCAGCGCGAGGTCGCGCCCGACATCGCCCGCGCCAAATGCCGTGACCCCGGTCGCGCGCAACCAGATGAAGTACGCTAGCGCAACCGGTGCAAGCAGCACGGTCTCGATGGCCAGTCCCAGTACCGAGTTGACACCGACGCGTTTGCGCACGAGCCCGTAAGTACCGAACGAGAAAGCGAGCGACAATCCGATCCAGGGGAAGCTGCCGACGTTTGCGATTTCGTTGACCACACCCACACACGCAAGCGCAAGCGCGAGCCACTGCAGGCCGCGCAGTCGTTCGCCGAGAAACGCAAACCCCAGCGCCACGTTGACCAGCGGGTTGATGTAATAGCCGAGGCTCGTCTCCACCATACGTCCGTTCTGCAGCGCCCAGATGAAGATCAGCCAGTTGAATGCGATCAGCACGCTCGACAACGCGAGCCATCGCAATTGGGACGGCTCGCGCAACACCGCGACGAAGGCACGCCACTGACGCGTGTAGCTGACGAGCACGGCCAGCACGACCACCGACCACACGACTCGATGCACGAGCACCTCGTCGGCCGACGCATAGTCCACCCAGATGAAGTAGATCGGCGCGATACCCCAGAAGCCATAGGCGCCGAGCGCAAACAGCGCCCCACGACTGGCTTCCGTCACTCGCGCACCGAAAGACCGGATTCCCGAGTAACGGACATGTGAGTGAGCGTCTTGTCTCCGTGCTGCATGCGCCACGACAACAGGCGGGCCGCGTAGTCACCGAGGTCGGCCCGGCGCGACGGATCGCCGGCTAGATTGTTCATTTCTCCGGGATCTTGCGCGACGTCGTACAACAGCGGCGGCAGCTTGGCGGCAAAGTGGACGTACTTGTGCTTGCCATCGCGCACGACATCGATCAGGCAGTCTTCCTGGGCCAACCCAAGCGCCGACTCCACTTCCGCGCCGCGAAAGTCGAACTGCCAATGCGCGGCGTCGCGCCAATCGCGCACCGGCACATCGCCGGTTAGAAATGGTGACAGGGAGTGTCCATCGCACTGACGCGGCGCATCGATGCCGAGCCACTCCAAGAGCGTCGGCATGACGTCCACGTGTTCGGTGAACTGCGCCACCCGCCGCCCGATAGGGCCGCCTGGCCAGCGAATCACCATCGGTACGTGATAGGACTGATCGAAGAATCCGGCCTTGCCATACATCCAGTGATCACCCATCTGCTCGCCATGATCCGAAGTAAACACGATGAGCGTCTCTTCCCAGACGCCGAGCCCGCGCAAGTACGCGAACAGGCGGCCGAGGTTGTCGTCCACTTCCGCCATCAGCCCGTAGTAACTCGCTTGTAGCAGGCGATGACGGATCGGGTCCTCATGCGCTCGATTGCGGCCGCGACGCAGATGAAGATCGAGCCAGGGATGCGCACTGCCCTCGGTGTCTGCGTCAGCATGGCGCACGCAGGCAGGCAGCGCGTTCAGATCATGGCGCGCGTGGTACGGCGCCGCTGCAACCCAGGGCGGATGCGGCGCGCGCAGCGACAGGTGCACGAGAAATCCCGGGCCATCCGCCTTCGATGCAGCCTCGATGTAGTCCATCGCCGACTGCACCAGGAAGTACGTGTCGGTGTGATCGGCGCGGTACAGCGAGGGTCTCGGCACGTCAGGGCCACCCCCTCCTGCCGCTTTCTGTCCATAGGTCGCACCATGATCATCGGGCAGATCGTAACCGCGGGCCTGCAACCAGTCGCGCCACGGCCCGCAGTGGGTCGCCATATCCACAATGGGCGTTATGCCTGGCAGCACGCCTTCATCCGTACCGAGGCGTGGGTCGTCCGCCGCGAGATACCGCGGGTCAGGTGCCGTGTGCGTATAGCCGAACAACACCGGGTCATAGCCACGAGCGCGGGATTCGAGCGCCCAGTTGGAGAACCTGAAATCCAGCGGCGTACCATTGGTACCGGATCGATGGTTGTGCAGATACATACCGGTGTGCAGGCTCGCGCGGCTCGGGCCGCACGGCACGGCGTTGGCATAGTGGCGCTGAAACAACGTGCCCTCTGCCGCCAAGGCATCGACAGTTGGCGTACGCACTGCGCCATGCCCCGCTGTGGACAGGCAATCGCCTCGCCATTGATCCGCCGTGATGAACAGAACGTTGCGCCGCATGGAGCTCGTCAGAAGCGATCTTTGCGTCGGCGCGTCTCGCCGAACACCGTGACTGGATCGCTGCCTTCCAGGCCAAGTGTGCGCATCAGAGCCGGGCTCGTCGCCCGCAAGAACGGATTCGTCGCCTTCTCGAGGCCAATCGTCGTCGGCACGGTCGGCATGCCTTTGGCGCGCGCGACATCGATGTCGCGGGCCCGCGCAACGAGGGCGGCATTGTCCGGCTCGACCGTCAGCGCAAAGCGCGCGTTCGACTGGGTGTATTCGTGGGCGCAGTACACGCGCGTGTCGTCGGGCAAGGCGGCAAGCTTCGACAGGCTCGTCCACATCTGCGCCGGTGTGCCTTCGAACAGGCGTCCACAACCGAGTGCGAACAACGTATCGCCAACGAACGCCACGCCATCATTGGCAAAGTAGTACGCAATGTGGCCACGGGTATGGCCCGGCACATCGAACACTCGGCCTTTGGCCGATCCCAGCTCGACGGTGTCGCCATCGCCAACCTGCACATCGATGCCAGGAATCCGCGCTGCATCGGCACGTGGTCCAACGATCGTGCAGCCCCACTTCTGCTTCAGCTCCAGATTGCCGCCCGCATGATCGAAGTGATGGTGCGTGTTGAGAATGTGGGTCAGACGCCAGCCCTTCGCCTTCAATGCAGCTTCGATCGGCGCGACTTCCGGCGTGTCGATCGTAGCGGTTGCCCCACTGGCGGGATCGTGAATCAGAAAACCGTAGTTGTCCGACAGGCAGGGAAACATGTGAACGTCGAGTTGCTTCATGGAATACCTATAGTCGGTCGATGCATCAGTCTGCCAGAGGGATGAACAGGCAGCGACGCGGCTCACCCGCCACCGCGCGACTCTTATGGCCGCGGCCGGTCGTATCCTCGGCGAGCAACACATCACCCGGGCCGAGACGGCGACACGTACCGTCGCTGATCTCGATATCGACGCTGCCGCTGAGGTTCACCACGTACTGCCGACGCGGCGCATTGTGAAAGTCGAGATCGTAGCTGCCGTCGACCTCGCGAAACATCACGCCCTGGGCAGGCACGAGCGCTGAGATGGCACCCAACGCGCCGCGTTGCGCGAGCTCTACCTCGATGTCCTCGAAGTGCGAATGACCGTCGGCACCGGTGAATATGCGCACAATCCGCATCGTTGCGTCGCTTTCGCCTGCAGGGCGCCTACCATACCATCGCCACGGTGAGCCCGACACGCACCTTTGAGATTGCATGGTACGCATACGGATACGTCCGGGAACTCGTGCTCATCTATCCGACCTACGCGATCATGATGCTTGGCGTCGGGATCACACCCCTCGAACTGTCTGCTCTTTTCATCATCTGGGCCGCGACGGCGTTGGTGCTCGAGGTGCCGTCCGGCACCCTTGCCGATCTCTACTCGCGCAAGCGCCTCTTGATCATCTCTGGCCTGCTGAAATCGAGTGCATTCGTCGTCTGGCTGATCTACCCCCAATTCGCCGGATTCGCGATGGGGTTCGTACTGTGGGGCACCGGTTCGAGCCTGGCATCCGGCACCGCCGAGGCGCTCGTCTACGACACCCTCCATGCCCGCGGTGAAGCGTCCGCATTCACGCGGATCTATGGTCGCGGAGTCGCCGCCAATAGCATGGGTGTCGCCACTGCGCTGTTGGTGGGCGGCGCCGTCGCGGAATCCGGCTTCACTGCGCCGCTGCTCATCTCGATGATCGCGCCGCTGTTGGCCAGCGCAATCGTGCTGTTCGCCATCGACGAAATACGCGCACCGCGACTCGTGCAACGACCGGCATTCACTGCGACCCTGTTCGCGGGCATCGGTGTCGCTCGCGCCGATCCGTGGGTGACCATTGCGATCGCGGCGTTCGCCGTCTTCGTCGGCACCTACGGCAGCCTCGAGGAGTACATCGGGCCGCTGTTGGACGAAAAGCCCGGGATCACCCTTACCACCATCGGTATCATCTCCGCGGTGGCCTACGTCGCGCGTTCGATCGGTGTCGCCTTTGCGCACCGCCTCGGCACGCTGCGGCTGCGCACGATCGTCGCGTTGTTCGGACTCGCGGCATTGCCGCTGGCGGTGACCCAGCTGTCCCATCCGATCATGGTTGGGGCCGCATTCGGCGCGTACTTCTGCATCTGTGCAGCGGCGGAGATCCTCCTGCAGGGCCGACTCCAGTCGCGTATTCAGGACGGCACCCGAGCCACAGTGACCTCTCTTTCGAGCATGGCGCAGATGGTCGTGGGGATCCTGCTGTTCTTCGCGATCGGGTCGATCGCCCAGGTCTTCGGCTGGCACACCGTCATGGCGGTCGCAACTGGATTCACCGCCATCGCGGCGATAGCCTTTTTCGCGCTGATATCGGTAGTGACAAATCTTCCGGCACCTGCATCCAAATCGGCACACCGAGCATCCAATACCGGAACTTCCAACGGAGATCAGATGTGACCGAAGACGTTGTGGCCGTGTTCATTCCAATCGTATTTCTCGTATGCGTGGCCGCAGTGTTGCTCGGACGCTACAAGTACCGCCTGAAGGAACGGATCGCCGTGCAGGAGACTATTCGTGGCGCGATCGACAAGGGCCATCAACTGACGCCGGATCTCGTAGCTCAGTTCGGCAACGTACAGCCGAAGGATGCAGATCGACGGCGCGGCTTCATCGCCATCTCGCTGGCCATCGCCATCGCGGTGTTCAGCTTTGCCGTCGATGATGGTAAGCCCGAGATGGCGCTGCTGGGCATTGCCGCGTTCCCGCTGCTGATCGGCTTCGCCTATCTCCTTCTGCACAGGATGGATGCCCGGGAACGTGTTCGACCCGCCTGACGAGGAACTGGTGGCGCGCGTGATCGCAACTAACGATCAGCGCGCCTTCGAGACCCTTGTGCGCCGCCATCAGTCCCAGGTGCGCGCCTTCGCGCGCACCGTTTGCCTGGACGCGGCAACGGCCGACGATGTGGCCCAGGATGCGTTCATCCGGGCCTACAAGAGCCTGGCTGGATATCGCGTCGAGTCGCGCTTCGCGACCTGGTTGCTTGCGATCACGTACAACGAGGCGCGCCAGACCCTGCGTCGCCGCGCGCGATTCAAGCGGCTACGCAGCGCGTTGCTGGCACAACCCAAACTGCAATCCCTCGAGGCACCGCAGTTGGGGTCACCGGCCGTGCATCGGGCGCTGGCAACGCTCGCGCCGGATGAGCGCAGCGTGATCGTGCTCAGCCACATGCACGATATGTCTCACTCACAGATCGCCCAGGTGACCGGCCTTGCGCTCGGTACCGTGAAATCCCACGCCGCGCGCGGTAAGACCAAGATGCGCGCCGCAATCGACTCCCAGGAGGCCCATAATGGTTGACGACCCACTCGACTTCGACGCGACTGGTCAGGTAGTGGCAGATGATGGTTTCACACACGCGGTCATGGCCCGCGTGCGCGGCGTGCGGCGACGTCGATCTGTGGTGTTCGCGTGTGCAACTGCGGCGGGTGTGATGCTGGCGCTGCCCGGCCTGGTCGAAGTCACCGCATGGATGGGCAACGTTGGTCCGGCGCTTCCGACCGCGGCGCGGGACCTGATGACATTTGCTGCGGCAACGCCACTCACGCTGTACGCAACCCTGGCTGCGGCATGGCTGCTGGGCAGCGTGATCGATTAAGTAATCCCCGCAAGATCCGACGCACGCGACTGTTGTATAGTCGCGCGAATATGAATCCCGTGCTCAAAGACATTCTCGATCTGCTCAATGTCGAGAAGATCGAACAAAACCTGTTTCGCGGTCGCAATGCGGCCGAGTCCGAACATGTATTCGGTGGCCAGGTGCTCGCGCAAGCCATCGCCGCAGCCAACCGGACCGTTGGCGCTGGCCGCAGCATCCACTCCGTGCATGCGTACTTCCTGCGCCCGGGCGATCATCGTCTGCCGATCATCTATGACGTAGATCGGATTCGAGATGGCTCAAGTTTCAATACGCGGCGTGTGGCGGCCATTCAGCATGGTCGCGCAATATTCAGCCTCTCGGCATCCTGGCAGAAGGAGGAAGTCGGCCTGGTACATACCGTGCCGATGCCGATCGTACCGGCGCCACATGCGCTGAGGTCGGATCGCGAGGCCTATGCCGCGCTCGCCAAGCACCGTCCGGAAATCAAACGCTTCGCGTTCCGCTTCGATGCCATCGATAGCCGGCAAGTCGAGAACATTCTGATGACCCACGCCGATGCGCATCCCCCGCGCAAACACACGTGGCTCAAGACCCGCGATCGCCTGCCCGACGATCCGGAAGTCCACCTGTGTATGCTCGCGTACATGTCGGATCTCGATTTCATGAGTACATCGATGTTGCCTCATGGCATCAGTGTCGGGAATCGGCAGCAGATGCAGGGTGCGAGCCTCGACCACAGCCTGTGGTTTCACCGTCCCTTTCGCGCCGATGAGTGGCTGTTGTTCGCGAAGACCAGTCCAAGCGCAGCCGGCGCGCGCGGCTTCGTGCGCGGACAATTCTTCACCGAACACGGCGAACTGGTCGCGACCGCGGCGCAGGAATGCCTGATCAGAATGCGCGATACCGAAGCCAGCGAAACCGGGCTCTCAGCCAAGGCAGGATGAATATGAAGCGAACGATTGCGGGCTTGATCGCCACTGCAGCTCTTTCAACCGCGTCGGGCCCAGCGATCGGTGCCGACGCAGCGCAAATCGAGCGCGGTCAGTATCTGGTGGATCTGCTCAGCTGCGCCGCTTGTCACACAGATGGCCAGTTGCTGAGCAGTCCGAACGCGCAGCGCTACCTCGCTGGTTCGAGCACCGGCATCGCGTACACGAATCACGAACAGCCGGGCGTCGTCTTTCCGTCTAATCTCACGCCGGATCCCGACACCGGGCTCGGGCGCTGGACCGCCGAACAGATCACCCACAACGTGCAGTACGGCATTGACCGTCACGGCCGTCAGCAGTTGCCGATCATGCCGTGGCCGGGCTATGCGCACATGCACAAAGCGGACGCCGAGGCGATCACCGCTTACCTCATGTCGCTACCGCCCGTGAAACACCAGGTGCCGGCCAATGTTGCGCCAGAAACACCATCCGTAGCGCCCTACGTGCGCTACGGGGTGTACGTGTTCTTCCCGAAAACTGCGGTCGAATCCGAGACCGTTACAACGCCTTGAGGATCGCCTCGGCGCTGCTGACTTCGAACTTGCCCGGCGCCTCGACGTTCAGCGTCTTGACGACACCGTTGTCGACCACCATCGCGTAGCGCTGGGAGCGCGCCCCAAGGCCGAAACCGGACCCATCCATCTCGAGCCCGACCGCCTTGGTAAACTCACCATTGCCGTCGGCCACCATCACCAGATGCTCGGCATTTGCGCTCTTGCCCCAAGCGCCCATCACGAAAGCATCGTTCACCGACAGGCAGACGATGCTGTCGACACCCTTCTTCTTGATCGCATCCGCGTTCACCACGAAACCTGGCAGATGCGCCTGGGAACAGGTGGGCGTGAATGCGCCCGGCACTGCGAACACCACGACCTTCTTGCCTTTGAACAGGTCGTCGGTGGTCACGGGCGTTGGCTTGCCTTCCTTCATGGTGAAAAGCTTGGCACTCGGCAGTTTGTCACCTACTTTGATGGTCATATTTCCCCCAATGGTTTGATTGAACTTTCGAACGTGAGCAGTGTGGAGTTTCGGCCGCCAGAGATCAAACGGTCGACCCGGACGTTACTGCCAGGCAAACGTTGGCTGCTCGAAGTGCGCCACCCGAGTGGCGCGTCCATGCATGCACACCTCGCGGAACTGATACAGGATCGCGGCGGTCGGGGCCGCGATCCAGCTATCGCCGACTGGCATGCGCAGCACCGGGCGTTCGCTTTCCGGGATCGATTCCAGCAGCGGTGCATCCGCACGCATGAACTCGGCGATCGGGATACGATGGATGCTCTCCACTTCGTGCTCATTGGCGCGTAGGTCACGACCCGGACCGGCCCACACAACGATGGGCGTGATGACGAAGCCGGAGCGGGTCAGAAAATCGTCGAGACGACCCAGCACTGCATCAGTTTGCAGGTCGAGGTCCACTTCCTCGGCCATTTCCCGCAGCGCGGTCTGTTCCGGCGTCTCGCCTTCGTCGATTCGGCCACCGGGCAAAGCCCATTGACCGGCGTGGTTGCGCAACCGACTCGACCGGCGGGTGAGAATGAGCGCCGCGCGCGTCTGCCATGTCGCGTGGTTCGGCAGTCCCGACAGATCGGCGCCAAAGGCTTCGTCCGTCACCGCAAGTGCCACCGCTGCGGCGCGATGCCGGTGATCGCCCAGCTCGCGCACGTCGAAGCGCGCAAGGTGTGTACGGATGCGAGCGGCGAGGGAGTCGTCGCAGATCATGTTGCTGCCCTTCACGGATGCCGGTAGCTTGCCAAACAATCAACGCAAACCCTATCAAAATGATCAACGAGCGACTGGCACTTGGCTGCGGCATCGTGGCGGTGCTGCTCTGGTCCACAGTCGCAACCGGCTTCAAGCTCGGCCTTGGCATCATGTCGCCGGCGCAACTGCTCGCGATCGGCAGCATCATCTCGATGGTGTTTTTCCTGGGGGTGGCGGTCGCGAGCGGCAGACTGGGTGCGCTGCGCACCATGTCCTGCAAGAAACTGGCGCAGCTTGCGGGTCTCGGTCTGCTGAACCCTGCAATTTACTACCTCATCCTGTTCGAAGCGTACGACCGCCTGCCCGCGCAGGTGGCGCAACCGATAAACTACACGTGGGCGATAACGCTCGCGCTGCTCGCCGTACCGATACTCGGCCAGGCACTGTCGCGTCGCACGCTGTTGGGCATCATTGTGAGCTATGCCGGCGTCGTCGTACTGGTGACGAATGGCGCTTCGATCACTGGACTTGGGCTCGATCCAATCGGCGTCGCGCTCGCGCTCGCAAGCACTCTGATCTGGTCGACTTACTGGCTGGTGAATATACGCATCGGTGGCGACCCCATCGTCAACCTGTGCGCGGGGTTTGTAGTTGGTGCGCCCGTCGTGACGATCTTCTGCGCCGCGACCACGGGATTGCCGGCACTCACACCGCACGCCATCGGCTACGGCGCATGGGTGGGGTTGATCGAAATGGGTGTGACGTTTCTGCTCTGGCAGACGGCGCTCGCCCGCACTGCCAACGCCGGACGCATGGGGCAGCTCATCTTTCTGTCGCCGTTCATCTCATTGGTGCTCATCGACCGCGTGCTCGGCGAGGCGGTTCAGGCAACCTCTGTGGTCGCGCTCGCGTTGATTGTCGCGGGGCTGGTACTCGCTAGTGTAGTGCGCCGCAATCAATGAGACTTTCAGAACTCGCCCAAACGTGTCGGACAAGACGCGTCCCGCAGGGAATATCGAGCATATTGCCAAGGGACGCAACGCAGTTCCGGCGCGTTTGGGCGAGCTCCCGTAGGGCACGACCTGGCAGGGCTATGGCTGCGTTGCACGCCTTGCCAATATGCTTGATATGGG
>JBGSQB010000117.1:0-20725 GCA_041738285.1 Pseudomonadales bacterium
CGCTGAAAGCGCCATTGATTGCGGCGCACTACACTAGATCGTCGTCATCCACGTCGCAAGCGCAGACCCGATCTCGTCAGGTGAATCCTCCTGCAGGAAGTGATTGCCCTTGACCGTGACTTCCGTCTGATTGGGCCAGCCGCGGCAGAACTCACGTTGCGCGCCGATCAGAATCGCGCCGGGATTGGCGTTGATGAAGAGCTTGGGCACGTCGCTTTGCGCAAGCCACGCGGCATAGTCGGCAACGATCGCAACGACGTCGGCTGGTTCATCCTCGATCGGGATCTGCCGCGGCCAGGTCAGTGTCGGCCGGCGGTCCTCGCCAGGCCTGACGAAGGGACGGCGGTACACCTGCATCTCCGCGTCGGTCAACTGGCGCAGCACTGAACCCGGCAGCACGCGCTCGACGAAAACGTTCTTCTCGAGCACCATCGCCTCGCCTGCCGGTGAACGAAATCCCATAAAAATCGTGCGCGCAGCTTCCGGCCACTCGAGCCACGTCACGGGACGCACGATCGCTTCCATGTAGCAGATGCCCTTGACGGCCTCACGATGTCGATTGGCCCAGTCGAAGCCGAGTGCAGAACCCCAGTCGTGAATCACGAGCGTGACGTTGCGGGTGACACCGAGTGCTTCCAGCGCGGCATCGAGATAGGTGCGATGCTCGGCGAAGGTGTATCGATTCGGGCCTGAAGGCGTCAACTTCTCGGAGTCACCCATGCCAATCAGATCGATCGCGATGCAACGCCCCATGCCTTCCAGGTGCGGCATCACGTTGCGCCACAAATACGACGAGGTTGGATTGCCGTGCTGAAAGACGATCGGGTCGCCCTGACCCATCTCCACATAGGCCATCGTCTTGCCCAACACGGTGATCGTTTTCTTCGGGTGCTCACGCGCAGATATCGTCATCGCAATCAGACTCCCCTGAATGCAGGTTTGCGTTTGGCAACGAACGCAGCGATGCCTTCGCGGCCATCCGCTGTTGCCGACATGTCGGCAATGGCGCGAGCTTCCAGCTCCATTTGCGTTTCCAGACCGTTGTCGAAGGATGCATTGAGCAGCGTCTTCACCGCGCCGAACGCGCGTGTCGGACCACTGGCGAACTTGCGTGCCTGCGCCATGGCCGTCTCCATCAGCGCATCTGCCGCGACCACCTGGTTGGCAACGCCCCAATCGAGTGCTTCGCTGGCCGACAACATCCGGTTGGTCAGCATCAGTTCGCGGGCGCGGCGATCGCCAATGCGGCGCGGGAGGAAATAGGTCGAGCTGCCGTCCGGTGCCAGGCCCGCGTTGGTGTACGCCATCACGAACGATGCCTTGTCGGATGCAACCACGTAGTCCGCTGCCGCCGCGAGACTGAAGCCAGCACCGGCTGCGATGCCGTTGACCGCCGCGATGACGGGCGCATCCATCCGCGTCAGACGCGAAATTCCCGCGTGAAGGTACGTCGTGATTTCCTTCAGCGCGCTCTTGAGATCGTCTCCCGCGGTCGCGAACGACTTCAGATCGCCGCCCAGACAGAACATGGTGCCTGCGCCGGTGATGACAACCGCGCGAATCGACGCATCATCGTCACACTCGGTGGCTGCCATCATGAATTCGCGGGCGAGCACATCGTTGATGGTGTTGGCGGCGTCCGGCCGGTTGAGTGTAAGCACCGCCACGCCGTCGGTGCGATCGAGTCTGATGGTGGTGTAGGTCACATGCTTTTCCCCAGTTTCTGCAGGTAATCCGTGATGGCATTGGCCTCGAAGCCGGCGTGCAGTGCGTTTCGATCCGCGAGGGCAATCACTTCTTCGAGGCTATGCCATCCGATCCGCCGCAGCTCGCTGCGATCGAAGCTCAGGATCTTGCCTGCGAATTCGCACGCGAACACGCGGTTCAAGGCACCCTTGTAGCGATAGTCGCCGACCTCATCGAGATCGTTCAAGTGCACCGACAGCTCTTCACGCATTTCCCGGCGCGCTGTCATAGCAAGATCTTCACCCCGCTCGATCCGGCCCCCGGGCAAACCCCAGCGGGTGCGGCCGCCCGGAAAGCGCTGGTGGTGAACGACGAGCAGAAACCGATCTTCCTGCTTGAGGATGCAGCGCACGGTGCGGAAATTCCGCAGATCGGTGGGCGTCATGCGCGGGTTCGCATCGCATTCCAGGCCGCGTCCGCAAAGACGAGTTTCACCTTGGATGGTGACGCCTGGGTCTGGCCCGCGAGCCAGTGGCGCGTGTAGTCCTGAATGGGGCCGCTGATGATGGGCACATAGGTATCGGGCGGCAGGCGCTTCATGTCGCCGGCGGCGACAAACGGCGCAAACCACTGGAAGACTGCGATGATGTGTGCGCGGTGAATCTGCTTCAGCTCGGCCCGCGCGGCCTCCGAAAAGGCGATGTCTCTGGAGTTGAGCAGATAGCGTGCAAGTTCCCGATGCTTGGTCACCCAATCGCAGTACTGCATCACGACGATCCGCACGCCGGCTTCCGCGCTTCGGCAACGAGCGAGCTTCTTCAAGAGGTCCGCGTTGAGACGCTTGATGCCATCGATGAACAGCCCGCTCGCGACCCCTTCCTTACTGCCGAAGTGGTGATACAGGCTGCCGATGCTGGCACCGCTCTCGCGGCAGATGTCTTCGATCGTCGTGGCGTCGACGCCAAGACCGGTAAAGCAATCGAGCGCGGCCTTGAGAATGGACTCCTGGCGCGCGGCTGTGCCTGCCCGAACGGCGGTTTTGCGACTCGTCATGTGACGATGGTAATCTAGAATGAGATTCTAGTAAAAAAGAGCGCGATTGGTTACAGTCGCGCGTCGTTCAAGCACGCTTGGAGCCATTGCGATGGACATCGAACTCTCCCCGGCCGACCTCGAATTCCGCAAAGACGTTCGCGAATTCCTCGAATCCAACGCCTACCAACAAGGCACCGATTACACGAAGTGGCGCGACGAGTGGTTCGCGAAGGCCCGCGCCAAGGGTGGCTGGGACGTGACCAAGTGGCCGAAGGAATTTGGTGGCCCGGGCTGGACACCCACGCAGCACTACATCTGGGAGCAGGAAACCGCCGCCGCAACCACGCCCTGGGACATGCCCTTCGGCGTCGGCATGCTCGCCCCGATCCTCATGGGTTACGGCAACAAGGAGCAGCAGGACCGATTCCTGCCCGACATCCGCGCGCGCAAAGTGAACTGGTGTCAGGGCTACTCGGAACCGGGCGCGGGCTCAGACCTGGCGGCGCTGCAGACCAAGGCCGTATTGTCTGCCGACGGCAAGTACTACACCGTCAACGGCACAAAGATCTGGACCACGGCTGCACAGATTGCCGACTGGATCTTCTGTCTGACCCGAACCCAGGACACCGGCAAGCGCCAGGAAGGAATTACGTTCCTGCTCTTCCCGATGAACCAGCCCGGCGTGGAAGTGAAACCCATCATCACCCTGGGCGGCGCGCACTCGGTCAACATGGTGCACTTCACCGACGTGAAGGTACCGGTCGAGAATCGCATCGGCGAAGAAGGCAAAGGCTGGACCTACGCAAAAGGTCTGCTGCAGCACGAACGCACGGGCCTTGCCGGTGTATCGCGCTCACTGGTTGCGCTCGAGAAACTCAAGGAGCAGGCATCGAGCGTGAAGCGAGGCAACGGATCCTTGATGGACGACCCCGCCTTCCGCGCCAAGGTCGCAACGCTCGAAGTCGATCTCATGGCGCTCGAGTTCACTGAACTGCGCAGCCTCGCGGCCGCCGCTGCTGGCGGCGCGCTTGGGCCCGAATCATCGATCATGAAACTCAAGGGCACCGAAATCCAGCAGCGCATCGCCAAGCTCACGGTCGAAGCCGGCGGCATCTACGCCGCGGGTTGGGGCATGCCGGTGGGTGAGAAGTTCGCTCGCGGCGGCATGGCGAGCTACCTGTCCAGTCGCGCCTACACGATTTACGGCGGCGCCAGTGAAGTGCAGAAAGACGTCATCGCCAAGAATGTCCTCGGCATTCGTTCAGCCAAGTGATCCGGAGAGTCGATCAATGAAATTCAACTACACCGAAGAACAGCAACTGCTCAAGGACAGCGTCGAGCGATTCGTCGATGAAAACTACGGCCTCGAAGCGCGCATCAAACTGGCCGATGCCGAGCCCGGATTCTCCAAGGCGCACTGGCAGACGATGGCGCAACTCGGTTGGCTCGGCCTGCCCTTCAGCGAAGCCGACGGCGGTTTCGGTGGCACGCCGATCGAAACCATGGCGCTGATGGAGTCATTCGGCAAAGGGCTCGTGCTCGAGCCGTACCTCGCCAGCATCATCCTTGGCGGCGGCGCGCTCAAGCGCGGCGGCAGCGCTGCTCACAAGACAGCGCTTCTGCCCGGCGTCATCGATGGCACCCTGCAACTCACCCTTGCATACGCAGAACAGCAGGCGCGTTTCGACCTCGAAGACATCGTCACCACGGCCAAAGCGGATGGCGGCGACTTCGTCATCAACGGCACCAAGTCGGTGGTTCCGAACGCAGCAACCGCGACCCACATCATCGTGTCGGTACGCACCAGCGGCGGCCAGGTCGACACCAAGGGCATCACCCTCCTTCTGATCGATGCAAAGGAGCGCGGCATCAAGAAGTACGACTATCCGACCGTCGATGGTCTGCGCGCATCCGAAGTGACCTTCAAGGACGTTCGCGTATCGAAGGATGCAGTGATCGGCGAAGTCGGCAGCGGTTTCGCTATCCTGCAAGCGGTGGCGAACGATGCCATTCTCGCGCTGTCCGCAGAAGCGATCGGCGCCATGGAAGTGCTGTACAAGGACACCGTCGAGTACACCCAGGAGCGGCAGCAGTTCGGCCATCCCCTGGCGGACTTTCAGGTGCTCCAGCACCGCATGGTGGAGATGTTCATGGAATACGAGCAGTGCAAGTCGCTCTTGTACCGCGCCACCATGGAATCCGCCAATGGCTCCCCTACGGCGCAGCGTACGATTCATGCGCTCAAGCATCTGGTCGGTCGCGCGGGGACATTCATCGCCGAAAATGCGGTGCAGTTGCACGGCGGCATGGGCATGACCGAAGAGCTGCGCATCGGCCACTACTTCAAGCGCCTGCTGGTGATCGACATGCAGTTCGGCAACGGCGATCATCATCTGCAGAAGTTCGCCGCATAGCGCGTCGGACGTTTTGCGAATCGGAGCATCGCCATGACCTACCGGCATCTGATTCTCGATATCGATCGTGACCGTCACGTGGCGACGGTCACGCTCAACAAGCCCGAACGGCTCAACGCAATCGACCAAGATGACAAGACCGACATTCTCGACATCATCGAGACGGTGCAGGCGGACGACGACGTGTGGGTCGTGATCTGGACCGGCGCGGGGCGCGGCTTTTGTTCCGGTGCCGATCTGCAAGGACCACAACCTCACACCGATGATCAGGATCTGGCGGCACTGCTCGACGAAGAGACCTGGGTCAGCCGTCAGGGCAATGCGTTGTACGACATCGACAAGCCGATGATCGCCGCAGTAAACGGTGTCGCCGCCGGGGCCGGGTTTTCGCTGGCGCTGTGCTGCGACATGCGCGTCGGTACGCCCCACAGCCGATTTGTCAGCGTGTTCCAGGAGCGATCGCTGCCCCCGGAGGGCGGCATGTCGTTCCTGCTCTCGAGAATAGTGGGACTTTCGCGCGCCATGGACCTGTGTCTCACCTCTCGACGCGTAGAGGCCGACGAAGCGTTTCGAATCGGCTTGCTCGACCGCCTGGTCGAACCCGAGGCACTGATGGTCACCGCCAACGAACTGGCCGACCGCATGTGTCAACTGCCCCCGGCCGCCGTGCGGGTCAGCAAACGGGCGATACGCGCCGGCTTGGAGGCGAGCTTCGCCGCAGCCACGGCAAACGAAACGAAGTACGCCGGCATCGCGCGGCGCGCGAAACTGGATGCCGAAGAGTCACGCAAGTCCTTTGCTGAACGGCGCGCGCCCCACTATCGCGGGCGCTGAGTTCGATCCCGCGACAAATGATGGTCACGCCACGCGGCGAACCGCGGTGACAGCAACCGGCTATACGCCAACCACACCGCGCCCAGCAGCGCGATACCCCACACGCCGGTGTAGTCGAGCAACAGCACCGGCCAGAGAAACGCGAGTAGCCCGTTGACGAAAGAGTCGATCGCGAACCGGAACACCAGTCCAACCGCCTGTTCACCAAGCGCAACCGCAATGTCATCGCTGCCGACGATTTCATCGAAGAACATGCGGATCTCCAGGCAGACGAACGCGACCACATAGCCGAGGCCGTAGAAACCCCCACCTTTGCTCGACCAGATTGACAGCGTGTGCTCGCGAACGAGCGCAGTAATCTCGCGCGGATTGGCAATCAACCGATCAATCGTCTGTGCAAAGCTGCGCAGCCGCCGCCGCAGCCACGACTCCCGTTCGCCCGACTCCGGCTTCACCGCCGTGGCGGCGGACCGAACAGACTGCCCATCGGGGCGAGCGCGTTCATATCGATGTCCAAGAGCGTCGTTCACTTGTGAGAGAGACTGCGCGCAAAGGCGGGTTCGAACGCTTCGATGCCGCTGACTCGCTCGGCACGAACGCCCATGCCTTCAGCGACCTTCACGAAATCGGGCGTATGCAGATCGACGCCCGTGTTGCGACCATCGAATCGCATGCGTTGAATGGCGCGCAGTACGCCGTAGCCGCGGTCATTGAAGAGACAGACTATGATCGGCAGTGCGTACTGCGCTGCCGTTGCGAGCTCCGCGATCGACAGCATGAAGCCGCCATCACCTTGAATCACGACCGTCGGTTCGCCCGTGCCTACCGCTGCGCCAACGGCAAGCGGCAGTCCGGGGCCGATGGCAGCAGAGGTCGAATTCATCGAGGTACGCGGCGCCACGATCGGCAGCAAGCGGTTGGCCCATATGTAGGCAGGCACGGTCGCGTCGCGAACGATGCGCCCTTCATCAGGCAAGTGGCGACGGATCGCGTCCATGACGCGCTCGTGGTCCGGTCCCATCTGCTTGCGGATCGCTGCGCGCGCCGCCGTTCGCCGCGCCTGCGCATCGGCGAGAAACGCGGCATCCCCGACTTCGGCATTCAGCGATGCGTTGACCGACTCGAGCGTGCGCTGCGCATCGGCATTGATGCCGACCGTAGCCGGATAGTTGCGTGAGATCATCCCCGGGTCGATATCGATGTGCAGGAGCTTGCCTTTGAGCGGCAACGTCCAGTTCGCGGTGTTGCCGCCTTGGAATCGCGTACCGATCGCAATCACCAGATCCGCATTGGTCATCACGTCGCGCAGCTCGGTGATCACCGCGAGTGGTCCCATCGCCAGCGGATGATCCTCACTGATCGCGCCACGCCCGTTACCTGTGGTGAACACCGGCGCCTGCAGCGCTTCCGCCAAGCGCACCAGCTCATGCGTGGCATCGGCTGCGACCACACCGCCACCGGCCCAGATCACGCGTCGACGCGACTGATTTATGAGTTCCACCGCACGCGCTACATCGGTTGGCTGCGGCAAGGCCCGCGCAACGCCATTCGCTGCGGGTTGCGGCGGACTCACGCTCGCGTACTGAAGATCGATGGGAATCTCAACGGCTGTCGGCTGCGGTCGGCCCGAAAGCGCATCGCGGCCGAGCCGAACGATTGTCTCTGAAATGTCCGCTGCGTGCCGGACTCGCTCGGCGCTCCGGGTCACACAGCGCAACATATCGAGCTGTCGCTCGGCTTCGTGCAGGAAGCCTTTGCCCTTGCCGAGGTACGGTGTGTCGACCTGGCCCGTGAGCATCAGCACGGGCGATGAGGCGAACTGCGCCTCGTACAGTCCCGGCACCGCGTTGCAAGCACCCGGCCCGGTGGAGGTTATCGCAACGCCCAGCCGACCCGTTGCGCGCGCATAGCCATCGGCTGCGTGGAGTGCACCCTGTTCGTGTCGCATGTCGATCGTCTGGATGCCGCCGTGACGCAGAATTGCGTCGTAGATCGGAATGTTGTGCACGCTGACGATGCCGAACACGTGTTGCACATTCAGTTCACGGAGTGCGGCGTAGGCCAGATCGGCTCCCGTCGTCATGCGGCTTTCTCCCGACTTTGCAGTTCCCGGTTGCGATCCAGCGCGGCCAAGATCTCCGCATGCCGCGCACGGGTGAGATCGTAGTGGCTGTAACACCAAACGCAAACCACCGCGAACCCCGACACGATAGGCCCATACAACAGCCCGAGCGTGATGATGGTTTCCGCGGGCACATCGGCGGCGCTCTGGATGTGGCTGCCGCGCGGCCATGCGATCAGATCCAGCGCAATGCCGGCGACGATGTTGCCCAAGCCCGTCGTGCACTTGTTGGCGAACGACGAGGCGGCAAAGAAGATGCCTTCCTGACGCTTGCCAGTTCGCAGCTCCTGCTCATCGGCAATGTCAGCCACCATCGAGCCAAAGGTCACGAGTGCCTGCACCACGCCCGCGCCCTGAACGAATTTGATGACGATCAGAGTGGTGATCAGCTCCTGAGTCCCATTCTCCGGAAACCAACCGACGATGCGCAGCACGATCGGCACGATCTGACAGGCCGACCACCAGGCCGTGCCCCACACCACTGCCGCCTTCTTGCCGAATCGCTCGTTCAGTCGGTAGGTGAACAGTGCTCCGATCATCACACCGATCGGGCTGGCAATGAAGAAGTAGAGGAGGTCCGAAGATCGCAGTTCCCAGAAGAACGTGTTGACGTAGAGGTTCAGCGCACTGTCGACACCGACCATGAGAAACACGACGAGGATGCCGAGAAACATCCAGCGGAAGGATCGATTGCCGAGTGCATCGACAGTTTCCCTCAGCATGCGCACCAGCGCCCCGATCGGACTCACTCGCTGCGGTGCGCCCTTTGGTTGATGCAGTCGCGGGATCTCCTTGCGCGTTCCCCATGCTGACCCGAGCATCGACACCGTCATCAGCACCGCCAGCGTCGCGGCATACGGAGCGTAGGCGCCGAGGTTGAATTGTCCCTGGGGATGCTCCGGCGTGCTGACGAAGAACAGCGCGAAGCCGATGACCACGGCGAGCAGACCGCCGAACGTGCTCAAAAACTGACGAAAACCGACGATCGTAGTGCGCTCTTCGAAGTCGTCCGACAACTCTGCGCCAAGTGCGATGTGTGGAACGTGAAACAGCGTCATGGCGCCGCGGGTCAGCACGGCAAACGTGAGCAACCAGAAGAACAGCGGCCACTCCCCAGTCACCGGCGGTGCGAACAGCAAGTAGAAGGCCACTGACATCGGCACCGCCGCCGCGTACATGAAGGGGTGTCGGCGCCCGAGCTTCGAGCGCCAGTTGTCCGATAGCGAACCCGCCAGCGGATCGGTCACCGCGTCGAACACCAATGCAACACCGACTGCAAGCCCAGCCAGCGTGCCGGACAAGCCCAGCACCTGGTTGTAATAGAACATCAGAAAGATGCCGAACGCGCCGTTCTTCAATCCTTCCGCGGTCTGCCCGATACCGTAATAGAACCGCGTGGCAAAGGGTAACGGCGGAGTTTGGGCATGCGTGAACTACCGAATCGATGAGGCACGATCATGCAGGCAACAACGATCCCAGGCAAACGCGCTAAACCCCGAGCGCGAACCCGCACGCAGCAGCACCGACGATCACCGCAATGATGCCGACACCTAGACGCAGGGCCAGCGCCGCGAGGATGCCGATCGCAAGACTGGGCCACTCGAAGGCGCCGTCGAATCCGGCCGGCCACAGCACGTGATAGCCGAAGAACAGTGCGAGATTTGCAATCACACCAACCACCGCCGCCGTGATCGCCGTCAATGGCGCGCCCAGCCGCAAGTCGCCACGCGTTGCTTCGATCGCGGGCGCCCCCGCGAGAATGAAGGCAAACGATGGCAGGAAGGTGAACAGCGTCGCGATGCACGCACCGGTAACTCCACCCCACGCCGACATGCCCTGCCCAGCCATGTCGGCGCCCCAGCCACCGACGAACCCGACGAAGGCCACGATCATGATCAGCGGCCCAGGCGTCGTCTCGCCGAGTGCAAGTCCGTCGATCATCTGCGCCGCGGTCAGCCAGCCATACTGCTCCACGGCGCCTTGATAGACGTATGGCAGCACGGCGTAGGCACCACCGAACGTGACCAACGCTGCCTGGGTGAAAAATGTCGCCATCGTCGCCGCGGCCGAGTGGTTGCCCCAGGTCATCGCAATGGCCGCGAAGACGCCCGCGCCAATGCCGAGGCATACCACGACCGTGAGAATCATCCTGCGGAAAGTGAACTGCGCATGCGCAGGCAGCGGCGTGTCGTCGTCAATCAAGGCCCGTCCATCGACGACCGCGCCGCTCGAAGCGTGTGGCGCCAAGCTGAAAACTGCAGGCCACAACCGACCGCCAGCGACGCCAATCAGCGCCGCGCCGACAACGATCAGCGGAAATGGCACGTCAAAGGCAAAGATCGCGAGGAACGCAGTGAGCGACACGCCTGCGAGCGCGCGTTGCTTCAACACCCGTGAGCCGATTCGAACGGCGGCAAGCGCAACGATTGCGACCACCGCAGGCTTGATGCCATACAACACTGCCGCAATGCCCTCGACGTCTGCGTAGCGCAGGTAAATGAACGACAACAGCATCAGTAGCAGGAGCGATGGCAACACGAACAACGTGCCGGCGACGATGCCGCCCCGGGTGCCGTGAAACAGCCAGCCGAGATAAGTCGCCAATTGCTGCGCTTCGGGCCCCGGCAGCACCATCGTGTAGTTGAGTGCGTGCAGGAAGCGTCGCTCGCCTATCCATCTACGGCGCTCCACCAGCTCGCGATGCATGATCGCAATCTGTCCCGCGGGGCCACCGAAACTCACGCAGCCGAGCCACAACCAGAACCGGTAGGCATCGGCGCGGGAGATCAGTGGTGCGTCGTTCACCGCCGGAGTGTGTGCGATCCGTCGATGCTCTACCATCGAAACTCGAACACCAACGGGATGTGTCCATGAGCGCGTTGATCAAGTGTCCGCCCCGCACCGTCGAACGGGCCTGGATCGACTACAACGGCCACATGAACATGGCCTACTACAACCTCGTGTTCGATCAAGCGCTCGACCACGTGTTCGACTTGCTCGGTATCGGCGCCGACTACGTGAGAAACCGCGGCGGCTCGTGCTTCACCGTGGAAATCCACGTCAACTACGTGCGCGAACTGTCACTGGGAGACCCGATCGAGGTAACGTTTCAGCTACTGGATTGGGACGACAAGCGCATGCACTACTACCAGGAGATGTTTCACGGCAGGGATCGCTACCTGGCCGCGACGTCCGAGCAGATGACGCTGCACGTCGACATGAGTACCCGTAAGGCAAACCCATTCCCGACCGACGTCACCGATCGCATCGCGCGGCTCATGGCGCAGCAGATCAATCTGCCGCGCCCGGAGCGCGTGGGTCACGTCATGGCCATTGCGCCCGACAAATCCAGGCGCACGACCTAAGCTCTACTCGGGTTCAGTAACCTTCGAGTTCACCGTAGCGATTGCGGTGGAAATTCACATCGCCAAAAGTCTGCTCCGTGACCGCGGCGCGCTTCATGAAGAAGCCGATGTCGAACTCATCGGTCATACCGATACCGCCATGCATCTGGATACCTTCCCGCGACACGCGGTTGAAGGTCTCACCCACTTTCGTCTTGGCGAGGCTTGCGAGTTTCGCGATTTCTTCGTCGGGTCGGCCTTCGTCGAGCGCCGTCAGCGCTTCGAGCACGACCGACTTCGACAACTCCACTTCGCAGAACATGTCGGCAGCGCGATGCTTGAGTGCCTGGAACGAGCCGATCGGCACGCCGAACTGCTCGCGATCCTTCAAGTACTGCACCGTGCGCTCGAAGCACTCCTGCAACGACCCGAGCATCTCGGCTGAAATGCCGATCCGCGCAACATCGAGGATGCGGTCGAGCGCATCTGCCCCTTTGTCGACTTGGCCAAGCACTTCGCTACGCTTCACGCGCACATCCTTGAATTGGATGTTTGCCGCATTGCGGGAGTCGACCATCTTGGTGCGCGTGATCTTCACGCCTTCGGCAGCCGCATCCACCAGAAACAGGGTGATGCCATCTCGATCCTTTTTGCGACCGGAGGTGCGGGCCGCGACCACGAGGGTATTGGCGACGTGACCATCCAGCACGAATGTCTTCTTGCCCTTCAGCGTGAAGCCATCGTCGTCTGCAGTTGCCTTCGCGCCGATGGCATAGGGCTCATGGCGATGGCCTTCATCCACGGCCAGCGCCATCAGGGTCTCACCGCCGGCGATCTTCGGCAGCCACTGGCTCTTCTGGGCCTGGCTGCCCGCCACGTTGATCGCGGTACCGCCGAGCCACACGGTTGCAAACAGCGGGCTCGCCGTGAGTGTGCGACCGGTCTCTTCGGTGACGACGCCGAGGCCCTTGTAGCCGAACGCAAGGCCACCGTGCTCTTCGGGAAACGGGATACCGCCCCAACCGAGTTCCACCATCCGCCGCCAGGTATCGCGGTCAAAGCCGTCTTTACTGTTGGAATCGCGCAGCTTGCGCAGCTGAGCAATCGGTGCGCTGTTGACGCAGAAATCCTTGGCGGAATCCCGGAGCATGATCTGCTCTTCGTTGAGAATCATAGGCATCTGTTGCCCCTTACGTTCAATTGTTGATGAGGTCGTCCCTCGGCAGACCCGGGATGAAATCAGACTCACTGGGCCTTGTCGAGACTGGTCATCTCGGTGGGTTCACGAACGTAGAATCCCTCGAACCACGGTGTCCACACGCCTGCCTGCCTCGATTCCTCGAAAAACTGCCGCACCCGACCATCCGGCAGCAGGTTCCAAGTGCCGCGAAATGGAAAGCGTGCGCCATTTGCCAGATAGTCGATGGTGCCCTCAAGGATCATGTACGCGCCGACGAAATCACCCTCGATCTCGATACGGCTGCCCGGGCTGATCCACAGCTGCCGCCACTTGCCGCGGCCCGCATCGAAGAAACTCATGCTCTGCCCGGTGCTGCCCTTCACCCCAGCCCACTGCTCCTTGAGCATGCAGCCCGACTCCTGGGCTGTGATGATGTTGTCGCCGACATGCGTGCCTTCGGCATCGACCACCTGCCAATTGCCGATCCAGAAGTCGAAGCTGCGATAGGCGGGTCCAGCACACGGTGGCGTTGCCACTTCCTCCGATGCACCCACGTCGCCCGATGCCGCTCCCAATGCGAGTGTCAAACCGAGCACCATCAATCGCCGTGGCATCATCGGTCACCTCCAAGGACAAGCGCAGCCAAGATTCACCATGACGATAGCACCGGAGGCAACCCCGATTGAACTCGACGGGCTCGAGGAGATTCTCACGGCCACCTTGCCCATGGGGCGGATAGCGCTTGCGCGGTTGCCGGGCTGTGAACAGGTGCGTCTTGCGCTGATTGCAGACGACTTTCCACTGGGACCACTGCCGCCGGAAGTGATGCGCGATGTGATCGCGGCACCCGCCTACTGGGCCTTTTGCTGGGGCAGTGGCCTTGCACTTGCGCAGTATCTGTTGCGCCATCCGGAGTGGGTGGGTGGACGCACCGTGCTCGATCTCGGGGCCGGTTCAGGCGTTGCCGGAATCGCCGCAAAACTTGCTGGCGCGCAGCGTGTCATCGCCTGCGACACGGACCAATCGGCGCTTGCTGCGGTGCAGGTCAATGCAGCGCTCAATGGGGTTGCGATCGAATCCTTGAACGATCTCGACGCACTCACGGAACCCGTCGACATCGTGCTCATGGCCGACGTGCTCTACGACCGCAGCAACCTGCCGCTACTCGCTCGCGCGTCGGGCATCGCGCGCGAAGTCCTCGTGGCGGACTCCCGCATACGCGTCCTGCCCGACGATCGATTCCGACTGATCACGCAACTGAGCGCGCGCACGTATCCAAACCTTGGCGAGTTCGATGAGTTCACGACGGTGCGGATCTTTCACCGCGCCGCGGGTCAGAACACGTAGCCCAGCAGCAGCACGTCGCGAACGAACAATCGTTGTTCGAGGGCGCGCAGGGTACTGCGTTCAGGATCGTCGACCCACGCCTGGCGCGCGGCTTCAGTGGGAAATGCGAAGACGTAGAGCGCATCGAACAGGTGATCTTCGTCCGCGATCAGCGGGTTCAGGCCGGCTCGAAACGCTGCTCGACCATCGTTCAGAGCCAGCAGTGCGAGATCTTCGTTCCACCACTGCTTCGCGTAACGTGCGTGGCCACCTTCATCGCTCTCCTGCAGCAGGCGGAAGGCGAGATACTCCACCCCTTCCTCGATCGAACCGTCCGGCGTCGCGGCCAACATGATCGATCGCGCTACGGCTGCGTCACGCGCTGGCAGGAGGGCGCGGTACTCGGCCGACGTCACCATGTCGATGAAGGCTGCCCGGGATGGATACTCGGTAAAGACGATGTAGGGCCAGCGGTCGGTCGCGTTGCCTGCCACCGTGTCGGTCAATCGCGCCTGCCAGACCAGACGTCCCCCAACCGATCGTGCAATTGCGAGCGCAGGGATGACGAAATCGCTCTGGTAGCGCTCGTAGTCGGTATCGGAGGCGAAGTCGAGCAGGTCGACCATGACAAATGGCGCCGTCTTGCGCTCTTCGTGCAGCACGAACGCAAGGCCATTCGGTCCCAGATACACCGCCGCACCCGCAATGCCGATGACCACCAATCCGAGAAACAGCAGAAATCCCGTCAGACCACGATTCAACTCACGCTCCCCAAGCCCAAGACGTCCATCCAGATTGCTGCCACTTCGAGGGGGCGATGGTACTCAATCTGCGTGGCCCGTCGCAGCGGAATTCGCTACGCTGCCGTCTTTCACAAGGGGAACGCACCATGTACGCGGACATCAAGTACGAAGTCGAATCACCAGTCGCCGTTATCACGATGAACCGGCCGGAACAGCTGAATGCGTTCACCGTGCGCATGCTGGCGGAGATCCGCCACGCGCTGGCCGCGGCGGAAAAGAACGACAAGGTGGTCGGCATCGTGCTCACCGGTGCTGGTCGCGGCTTTTGCGCGGGCATGGACATGAACGCGCTCGACAGCATGGCCGGTGGTACCAGCGCGCGCGAAGACCTGTCGAAACTCGCGGCAAACCCCGGGGATGCGGCAATGGGCGACAACTTCGCCGTCACGTACTCCTATGTACTGTCGATCCGCAAGCCGGTGCTGGCGGCGGTCAATGGCGCATGTGCCGGACTCGGATTCTGCTTCGCGCTGCTGTGCGACATGCGTTTCGTCGAGCGCACCGCCAAGTTCAGCGCCGCATTTTCTCAGCGCGGCCTCGTGGCAGAGCATGGCGCAAGCTGGTTGTTGCCACGCCTCGTTGGCTCCGGTCGTGCCCTCGACATACTCTGGAGTTCGCGCAAGTTCGACGGCATCGAAGCCGAGCGCCTGGGGCTAGCCGAGCGATTGTGCGAGCCGGGACAATCTCTCGCCGATGCGCGCGCCTACATCAGCCAACTCGCCGCAACCACATCGCCCACGTCCCTCATGGTGATGAAGCAGCAGGTGTACAAACACTTGAACGCGCAGCTGGGTGAGGCGATGCGAGAAACCAACACCTTGATGGATGAAAGCCTCGCTCGCGACGATTTCAAGGAAGGCGTGCGTTCGTTCATCGAAAAGCGGCCGCCGAAGTTCAAACCCGTTGTAGTCGGCTGACTACACATGAACACCAACGTGCGGCGCGAGCCGCACCGCGTCACCGTGGGCTCGCAGGATCTGAATCTGAACGTGCTCACACTCGGGTCACCGACGCTGCCAGCGCTTGTGATGGTGCATGGTATCCGCGACACCGCCATGGGTCTGATGCCGGTAGCGCAGTCACTGGCAGACGATTTCCACGTGGTGGTGCCGGACCTGCGCGGTCATGGTGATTCCGACAAGCCCGGGCACTACGCAATTCCGCAGTTCGTTTACGACCTGCACCGGGTTCTGCAGGCATTGTCGCTCGACTGCCCGGCAATCTTTGGCCATAGCCTCGGCGGTCAGATCGTGGCGCGGTTCGCCGCACAGTTCCCGGAGCGGGTCTGCAAACTCGTGATTGCGGAAGGCCTCGGGCCGCCGCGGCGGCCCCATGACGATGTGCCCGACGCCCGCGCGGAAGGCGCGCGAATCATCGCGACCATGGAGACACCCGCACGCATGCGGCCACTGCCAAGTCTCGAGTTCGCGACGGCGCGATTGATTGCGAACAATCCGCGCCTGCCCGAAGGACGCGCACGATGGATCGCCGAACACAGCACGGCGATCGATGAACGCGGCGAGCGGCAGTGGAAATTCGATCCGCGCGTCGGCGAGCTCTGGCTCGCCATGGAGCCCATGAGCAACGAAGCGCGCTGGCGGCAGATCGAGGCGCCTGTCCTGGTCGTCACCGCCGAGTTGGCCGACGAGTATTGGCGCGGCCAGATGCCGATTCCGGGCTGGAGCGGGAAATTTTCGACCGCGGATCTCGGCGCCCGCCTGGCCTGCTTCAGGGACGCACAGCACGTCCACATGGAGGCGGCCGGTCACATGCTGCATTTCGATCGGCCCGAAGACCTGGCCAGGATCGTGCGGGACTTTCTCCGCTAGCCACCGAGGATGGACCCGCGGCCATCCGCTCCGCTATGGTCGAGATCTCTCGTCAAGGCCAATGCACCATGAGCGCGTCGAACATCATCGCAAGCGATCAAGACACCTACGATTTCCCGGCCATCGTCGCCGATCTCAATCGGCTGCTGCGTTTGCGGACCACGCCGATCGGCATGAAGATGTTCGAGACCGTCGCCGAGATGGAGGCGATTCCAAAGATCCGGCGCCCCACTCAAGTCCACGCAACCGATCAGATCGTGGGCCAGGCCTCGCGCAACGGTTGGACCGTCGGCATCACCGCCAAGGATCTCGTCGGCGCGCAGTGCGCGACCGTGATCGGCCTGCATCCGCGCAGCGAAGAATGGTTGTCCGGCAAGCACATGGCCGGCGTCTGGTTCGAGGATGTCACCGAATCGAGCGTCCACCAGCACGCGATGGACGTGGTGCCGTTTGGTCGCTATCAGGCGATGGCCGTCAGCCCGCTGACCGCCGGGCGGCTCAACCCGCCGGACATCTGCCTAATCTACGCAACACCGGCTCAAATGATCCTGTTCATCAATGGGTTGCAGTGGACTGGTTACAAAAAGCTCGAGTGGGGCTGCGTCGGCGAATCCGCCTGCGCCGACTCCTGGGGTCGCGCCCTGCTGACGGGTGAACCGAGCCTGTCCATCCCCTGTTTCGCGGAGCGCCGCTACGGCGGCGTGATGGAGGACGAACTGCTCATGGCGCTTCCGCCGAAGTTCCTGCCCAAGATCATCGCAGGCCTCGATGCGCTGTCCCGCAACGGCCTGCGCTACCCCATCGCCCCCTACGGCGTCACCACCGACGCGCGCGCCGGTATGGGTGTGAGCTACGGCGACAAGCGCTGATCGGTAATTGGCCCCGGGGCCAGTGACCGGGGACAGTCTCCAGGGTCAGGATGCCTTCTTGAGGTCCGACAGCGCCTCGAACTCCGCGAGCAGCCGCTTGCCATCCTGGTGGGCGACTATGCGCGGCGTGATCTGCGCCCGCTGCTGCTGCGCGGCGAGTTTGGGTTGCTCGACCGTCGCCCAGTCAATCAGCACCGCCCAGAATCGATCGATCAGCGCCGCGCCGGAGATCGTGCCACCATCGATCGTCTTGAATTGCACACTGCGCAGTTCGCCCAGATAGAGGCGCAGCGATCGAACGTGAATCTCTTCGTCGGTGCGGATGCGCTCGATGATCTCGGCCGCTTCCTCAGCATGCGCGCGTCGGCTGGTGAAGAGATCGGGCATCCGCAGAATCGCCTGGGAGGCGGCGAAGCCAATCTCTGCGCGGAATTCGATGACCAGCAGGTTCATCAGAAATGACAGCATGCCCTCGTACTCCTGTGGCAACTCGGGCATCACACGCTTGCCGGCGTCGGGCCGACCGATGCTCTCGGGAGGCTCGACGTCCGGGAAGGCGTCTACGCCATAGGCGAGATCCCGTGCCACGAACCACATCACGTCGTGACCGCCGATGCCCTTACCCGACTCGCCGCCTTCGTCGATACCGTGGGCCGCGAGCAACCCTTGGTTCAAATGACCGATCGCCATCGTGCTCATGTCCTCGACGATCACCTTCTGCAGGTCCGGAAACTTGAGCTCCGCCAGCACGCGCCCGCGCCCTTCGATCTTGCCGGTGATGGTCAGGCTGTTCCAGAACGTCTGGCCGAGCCCGTTGCGCAGCATCAGTCGCTGTTGATCGACATTCGGCATGCGCGGTCCAGTCAGCAGCCACGCGCCTGCGTCGAGCAAATCGCCACCACGTTTACGCAGCGCATCGGACCAGGCCTCGATCGCCTGATTGCGCACCAGCGCGCGCGGCGGTACGTAGTTGCCGGCGGCGTCGAAACCACCGTGCATGCGGCGTCCGCCAATCTCATGCGGACGCGCGAAGACATGGTCGGTCATGAGTTCTGCTTCCGTGTAGACGAGCTTGGTCATCGGTATTTCCTGACGCGCAACAGCGTGTTCAATCGATCCAGTCTACACCGGGCAAACCATCGAGGCTTCTTGCGTTGCGCGCCCTCTGGTACTCGCGCAAGCCTTCTGCGCCCCGCTTCTCCGCCCACATCGTCAGCGCTTGCCTCGGCGCCTTGAAGTCCATCAGCGGCACACCATAGCCGCACGATGTCGAGATGCGGCTGGCGCGCACACGAATCACACTGCGGATACCCGGCTGGTCGTCGAACTGAGCAACCAGCTGGTCGAACAGCCCCGTTCCAGGCACGGCCACTTCTCCCTGTCCGTGCACGCGCACGATTCGCGGCGGCCCGTCGAACGCGCACCACATCAGCACGATGCGCGCGTTCTCTCGGACATGAGCGATCGTCTCGACACCACTTCCGGTCAGGTCGAGATACGCAACCGTTCGATCGTCCAGCACACGCACACAGTCGCCGCCCTTGGGCGAACAATTCACCAATCCGTCATGCGCGCTCGGCGCGGTGGCAACGAAGCAAACCGGCTGCGCGCGTAGCCACGCGGCAAGGTCAGTGTCGATCCGTTCGATCTCGTCAGCCATGCGTACCTCCCGCAGTTGCAGTGGCGGATTGCGGCCACGTATAAGAGAGGGACCGAACACTATCAGGGAGGGGCTGTTGGCGGAACCGCCATTGTCGGGCGCGCGCATCTGGTCGTACGGGTCGCTCGGCTTTCCCCTTGCGCTGCTCGGATATCCACTCGGGATCTGGCTGCCCCGTGCCTATGCGACTTACGTCGGCGTCGCGACCGAGCAGGTCGGATTGATCATTACCGTCGCCGCCATCTTTGACGCGGTGACCGATCCATTGATGGGCTTCGCCTCTGACAAACTGCGAACGCGCTGGGGCCGGCGTCGCCTGTGGGTCGCGATCGGCGCGCCATTTCTCACGGTCGCGCTCGTTTACCTGCTCAATCCCCCGCTCGGCAGTTCCGTCTTGTATCTCGCCTTCTGGTACGTGTTCCTGCGCGTTGGCACCACCATGGTGGGTGTGCCGTACGCCGCGTGGGGCGCGGAGCTTTCGAACGAATACCACACGCGCACCCGCATCGTGTCTGCGCGCGAGGTGTATGTCCTGCTCGGGCTGATCGGCGCGGCGGCCGTGCCGGCACTGGTTGAGTGGATCAGCGAAGACAACACCACAGCCGTGATGGTGTTGAACGCCTACACCTGGCCGGTCCTGATCGTGCTGCCGCTGGTCACGGTGCTCGTCGTGCTCACGGTCCCAGAACCGCCACGCAGCGCGCGCGAAGGTCACGTGCCCTTCTTTGCGTCGCTGCGCCTGATGTATCGCAACAAGCTGTTTCTGCGGCTGATCAGCATCGAGCTGCTGATCTCGGGCGGCGAAGCATTCCGCAACGCACTATCCCTGTTTTTCATGCAGGATTACATCGGCGCGCCCCGCGCGGGCATGCTCTATCTCGTGTACTTCGGCATGGGCCTTGCCGCGATTCCGTTCTGGACCTGGCTCGCCAAGCACTTCGGCAAGCACCGATCGCTGTCCGCCGCAATCATCTTCGTCGGCTGCGTGAGCCTTGCGATCTACACCCTCGAGCACGGTCAGGTCATGGAGTTCTACGTCCTGTTCGCTCTCAAAGGATTCTGCTTCGGGTCATTCGCCTATCTGCCACGTGCAATGATGGCTGACGTGATCGACGTCGACACCTTGAAGTCCGGTGACGCACGCACGGGGAGCTACTTCTCGGTGATGGGGTTCATGACCAAGCTTGCCCATTCGGTGGGCGGGTTCTCGCTGATCGCGCTTGCATGGGTTGGATACCAGACATTGCCCGGGGCAGTGAACGGCCAGGAACAGCTCGAGTGGCTGGCCATTCTCTATGCGATCGTGCCGACGGTGTCATTCGCCTTCGGCCTGTACCTGTGCTGGACCTGGCCATTGACCGACACCAAGCACGCGAAACTCCAACGCCTATTGTCGGTGCGACAGGATCGAATGAAGCGTTCTGCGTCCGCGCGGCTATAATCGCCCGCTTCGCCCAATCCCAGTCGGCCATGAATTTCGACCTCGATCTGCGCAATCGTTCCAGCCTGTTTCAGGCGCTCGCTGAAGAGACCTTCGACGTCGCCGTCATCGGTGGCGGCATCACCGGCGCCGGCATTGCCCGCGATGCGGCCATGCGCGGCCTGCGCGTCGTCCTGCTCGAA
>JBGSQB010000016.1:0-11354 GCA_041738285.1 Pseudomonadales bacterium
CAACGTTGACCGTAGGCAACACGCCCGACACTACGCCTGAGCGAAGGCGCCAAGCAAGAAGCTGGTGGTGCGCCTCCGACCATGGGAGTTGCACTCAGCGCGAGCGGGGCCGGCCTTCGCCGATGACGAACCGGCGCGTGACGCTATCGAGCGGAGGCGGAACAACTCAGCCTCTGAGATGGCGAACCGCGCAACAGCCGCGGATTGCGCGTGATAACTGTGTTGAAGCCTCGAGCAATGTACTCGACGCCGAAACCGGCGCTCTGCAGAAGGAACGAGGCACGTCGCTCTGCTCGCCGCCTAACAACCAGCATCAGCCGCGCACCAGACAGGCGACAAATTTGCGTATGCAAATTTAGTGACTGGCTGGGGCGTCGGCTGCATGCAGTGGTTAGGCGCGTGTCCGCCAACTGTCCGGGTGTTGACTGCAGTGCAGGATACCGAGGATTTGGACATGCGTTGGCTCGACGCTGAAATAGATGGCGTACGGAAACCGGTGCAACAAAGCGCGGCGAACATCGACATCGACCAGCGGATAGCTCTCAGGATTGCTTTCAATGCGGTCCACGCAGAGGAGGAACTCATCGATGAACTCGCCGCCGAGTGCCTCGTGCCGATCTTCGTACCAGGCCGCTGCAACCTCGAGGTCTCTCCTCGCGCGCGGGCGTAGGAACGCATCAACGTTCACAGGTTGCGGCGAATCGCCTCCGCTACATCACGAGCGCGTTCACCTTTAACGAGGTCAGACCGGTAAGCCGCCAAGCGCTCGCGAATCTCCGCGATATGTTCGGGATCGACCGGAACATCACCAGTGTCTGCCGCGATGCTGTCCCAAAGGTCTTGGACCAGTTTGAGCCGGTCCTCGACAGGAAGGTTGTTCAGGTTCGACATGAAGTCATCAGTTGGAAGCAAGTTGATCGGAATCTACGCTCGGACCCACAAGGGGTCAATCGACGAACTCGCACATCGCGCCTAACAACGGAGTTGAGCGGCCCAGCAGACAGGCGGCAAATTTGCGCATGCAAATTTGATGACTGGCTGGGGTGTCGGCTGCATGCAGTGGTTAGGCGACGTCATTGATCCCCCTCGTCGAGTAGCGTGACAACAAGTGTGAAGAAAAGCGCCCCCGAAACGAGCAACACGGAAAACAATCCCGCGAGATAGAGACCTGACGAATGTTCGGGAAGGAACACACTTGCGACAAGCAAAAATAAGCCAACGGTCGCGACCTGCGGAATAAAGGGTACGGTGGCTGAGAGCCCTGCCTTCCGCATTTCTGCAAGTCTCCGCCACGCAATTATCGTTATCGGCGCGAACGCAAGCGCGAACAACGCCCCGGATACGCGCCACGTCGTGACTTCGGAAACCCCCTGCGACGAAACCACAATCGGAAGCATCGCAAACGCGGTCGCCACTAGGGCGACTCGAACCATGCCAATGAGTCGATTGCGCTGAACTAGCGCCAACGGACCGGTGGCACGTCCACGAACAAACGCCATAAGGCCAGCGAAACCCGCGAACGCCACCGCCACTTGGGCGAGTGCATAGAGGGTGTCGGTATGACTCACGGTACGTCGCCTAACATGCAATCGGTGGAAAGGGTGCGCGATCAAACATAGCCGTTTTCCATCTATCCGGCGCGTCCGACACGATGTCAGTGTTTCGCCATTGCGGATGTCAGTCAATACTCCGCGGCGCCACACCGCAGGCGGTTCTCGACTACCGTCGCCGATTTCGGTAGTTCAATCACGTGCCAGCCAGTCGGCTTCTCGACCGTGTGCGCGCTGCGATTCGAGTGCGGCACTATTCCATTCGCACTGAACAAGCCTATGTGTTCTGGATCCGCCGTTACATCCTCTTCCACAAGAAACGTCATCCTGAAACGCTTTCGGAGCGCCACATTGCGGCCTTCCTGACTTACTTGGCTGTGGATCGTAAGGTCGCACCCGCGACGCAGAACACAGCCCTGAATGCCATCGTCTTTCTGTATCGGAATGTCCTTCAGCGTCCGGTGGGAATGATCGATGGTGTTGTCAGGGCGAAGGCACCGGCGCGACTTCCCGTCGTTTTAACCCGCGAAGAGGTCAGCCGACTGCTGGCTCAGTTCGATGGTGTGCAATGGCTGCTGGTCGCAGTGCTCTACGGCTCGGGGGTGCGGCTGATGGAGGTGCTTCGGCTGCGGGTTAAAGATGTCGACTTGGACCGTCGTGTGCTGATGGTGCGGGATGGCAAAGGCGCCAAGGATCGCGTGACGATTCTCCCTGCGGAATTGGTCGAGCCGCTACAGCATCATCTGGGTAGCGTCCGACTGCAGCATGAGCGCGATCGGGCGCGCGGTGTAAGCGCCGTCTACTTGCCTCATGCTTTGGACCGCAAGTACCCGAACGCGGGCGTCGAATGGGGTTGGCAGTGGGTGTTCCCGGCTGCGAGCCTGAGCGTTGATCCTCGCAGTGGTGCGCGCCGACGCCATCACTACTTGCCGAGTACATTGCAAAAATCGATTAAGTTGGCGATGCGGGCGGCGGCTATCGACAAGCCCGCCAGCGCCCACACGTTGCGTCATAGCTTTGCGACACATCTGCTCGAGAACGGCTACGACATACGTACGGTGCAGACGCTGCTCGGGCATGCCGACGTCAAGACGACGCAGATCTATACGCATGTGCTCAACGTGGGCGGCAATGCCGTGCGCAGTCCTTTCTCATTTCTACCTGTGAGGAACTTAGCAACCGAGGCGAAGTAACCCTGCGACGGGGCCCTCTGGCGTGTCACTGGGGTCGCGGGTAGGCTGAGGGCAGCGTACGTCCGATACGCCCCGGAGGGTGTCGCGCTGAACTGTGTCACGGCAGTGTCGCGTCGAAATCGTCGCCCGCGCCGCTGTCTCATCTCAGCTCCGCTGTGGTGACCGAGGTTTCACCCGCTATGGCGAGTTCCGTCAGTGACGTCTTTGTCAGCTATGCATCGGCAGACGCGGTCGTTGCCAATGCGCTTGTCGATGCTCTCGAACAGCATGGGCTGAATTGCTGGATCGCGCCTCGAGACGTGGTGCCAGGAACCTTGTATGCCGACGGCATCGTGCGGGCAATCGCTGCTACGAAGGTCTTTGTCCTTGTGTTGTCAGGGCGGGCTGCGGCTTCGACGCACGTCGGCAAGGAGCTCGAACGTGCTTCGTCCAAGGGGCGTCCAATCATTGCTGTGCGTATCGACGCTGCGCCGCTGAGCCCATCGTTCGAGTATTTCCTGAGCGAGTCCCAGTGGATCGATGTTGGAGCAACGAGCCTGGACGCCGCAGCTGCGAAGCTCGTGGTGGCGATCCGACGCCAATCGTCGGCGGATAGTTCGTCGCGTGTGGTGATCGGACCCGAGCCGCCGCGCGCCAGGCGTGGATCTGTCGCACAACGTCGGATCTGGTTGGCTGTACCACTCGTCGCCGCCGTCGCCGCCGCGCTCATATGGCTGCTCGCTGACAAACTCACAACAGATCCATCGGCCGAGGAGCTATCGGCGACTGAGGCTGAGGTGGTGCTCGCGGAGACGATCCCGGAGCGCTCGATAGCAGTGCTGCCATTTGCAGACATGAGCGAGAAACAGGATCAGGCACACCTCGCGGATGGGATGGCCGCGGAAATCATCAACCTTCTTGCGCAAGTACCTGACCTTCACGTTCCTGCGCGCACGTCATCGTTCTATTTCAAAGACCGGCCGACCACCATTCCCGATATCGCGAGCAGACTCGGAGTCACGCTGGTACTCGAAGGCAGCGTTCGGCTGATCGGTAACCGACTGCGCGTGACGGCACAGTTGGTGCGCGCCGAGAACGGCTATCACCTGTGGTCGCAGCGGTACGACCGCGACCTGAAGGACGTCTTCGCGGTGCAGGATGAAATCGCCGACTCGGTGGTGCAGGCGCTTCAAATCAAGCTCATGGGCGGGGAGTTGCGCCGCCACAGAGGCGGTACGCAAAACCTAGAGGCCTATCAGTTGTATCTACGTGCGGTAAGCGCCACCTACCAAAACACGTTGTCGTCGTTGGACGAGGCCGGAAAATACTTGGACCAAGCAATCAGGATCGACCCGAGCTATGGCATCGCCTGGGCGTGGCTTTCGAATGTCACCATAGGCAAGACCGACAATTCGTCGACGACACAAGCCGTCGCCGGTTATGAACGCGCGCGGCAGCAGGCGTTGCACGCGCTGGAACTGAGTCCGGACATTGCGGATGCGCATGGGGCGTTGACCTACATATACAGATCGCTGGACTGGGACTGGGCCGCTGCTGAAGCGTCGGGAAGGCGCGCACTTGACGTCGATCCGACGAACCCCGACGCGCTGCAGACGGCAGCGTTGCTCTCGGTCACGCTTGGGCGCTGGGAAGACGCTGAGCAGAAACTACGGCTGGCGCTCGCACGCGATCCGCTGAACTCTTACGTCCTTTGGACACTCGGCATGACGCTTCACGGCGACCGCCGATTCGCGGAGGCCGAAGAGACGTTTCGAAAGCTGTTGGGGGCCGCGCCCGGCAACCTCGAGGCACGATGGTCCCTCGGCAGAACGCTCCTGGCGCAGGGCAAAGCGGAGGCGGCGCTGGCAATGGTGCAGCAGGAATCGAATGAGGGATATCACCTGATCTTCCTGCCGGTCGTTCTGCGCGGGGCTGGCCTCGAGGACGAGGCAATGGAGGCGCTGAAAACCCAGATTGGGGCATGGGAGCACATCGGTGCATATCCCGTGGCGAGAAGCTACGCGTATTTCGGCCAGCACGATCTCGCCCTGCAATGGCTCGAGCGTGCGTACGAGCAGAGAGACATCGGATTGCTCCTGATCGCTGGCGAGCCGATCTTCGATCCTCTGCTTCACGATCCGAGATACAAGGCGGTGTTGCGCAAGGCGAACTTGCCAACGATCGATTGATTGGATCCGCAGGCGGTAGTCACTCGCCGGCAATGCGCCGAATGAATCGCTTCTTGCGGCGGTAGGGGAATACGTCGGTGACGCGGCCCTTGCGAATGCCATCTTGCAGGTCGCGCCAGAAGCTGGGTTCGAACAGCTCGCCGTGCATCTTGGTGAAGATCTCCTTGATCTTCGGTTTTGCGAACAGGAAGCGACGAAACTCTTCGGGGAATACATCGTGCGCGCCTACGCTGTACCAGGATTCTCCGGCCATCTCTTCTTCCGGTGTGCGCGGCTGCGGGATCTCGCGGAAGTTGACGTCTGTGAGATAGCAGATCTCGTCGTAGTCGTAGAACACGACGCGGCCATGGCGGGTGACGCCGAAGTTCTTCAGCAGCATGTCGCCGGGAAAGATGTTCGCGCCGGCCAGCTGTTTGATGGCGTTGCCGTACTCGTCCAGCACTTCGTGCAGCTCGGCTGTGCTGGCGGACTCGATGTAGATGTTGAGCGGTGTCATGAGGCGTTCGGTGTACAGGTGCGAGATGGTGACGAGATCTGCCGAGAGGGATACGGAGCTCGGTGCGACGCGCAGTAGTTCGTCGATCAGCTCCGCCGAGAAGCGGGCGCGCGGAAATGCGAAATGATCGAACTCCTGTGTGTCGGCCATGCGGCCGACGCGATCGTGGGTTTTGACGGTGTAGTACTTCTCCTTCACTTCTTCGCGGGTGATGTTCTTCTGCGGCGGGAATGAATCTTTGATGATCTTGAACACAGTCTGGTAGGAGGGCAGGGTGAACACCGTCATCACCATGCCCTTGATACCTGGGGCGATGATGAACTCGTCCTTGCTGCGTGCAAGGTGGGTTAGAAATCCGCGGTAGAACTCCGTCTTGCCATGCTTGTGCATGCCGATGGATGCGTACAGTTCGGAACGGGTCTTACTCGGTAACAGTTCGTTGAGGTACGCGATGAGTGCGCTCGGGTGCGGTGCGTGCACCATGAAGTAGGAGCGGGTGAAGCTGAACACGACGGACAGTTCGTCCTCGTCGTTGATCAGCGTGTCGACATAGAGCTTGCCGCCTTCGTTGAGTATCGGCAGCACCACGGGCCAGAAGCGATCGCCGTCGACGAGCTTACCGAGCAGATAGGCGCCCTTGTTGCGGTAGAACACGGTATTGAGGATCTGTGCTTCGAGCCCTACCGTGCGCCGGATGTCGAGGCGCGATTCTGCAAGCGAACGCAGGATATTGCGGACGTCGCGATCGAGGTCCTGCCACGGCGAATCGAAGTGAAACGCAGTGAGGATGTCGCGGACGGCGCCGACCATGTCGCGGTCCAGCGTGTAGGTGGTGTAGATCGGCACGGCCGGTGCCACGGGTGCCTGCTCGAATTCGCTCCACACGAACATCTGGGTGTCATCGACTTCCCAGGATTGGCTCATGTCGCGGTTGATGGAGTTGAAGAAGGTCTCGGCAAGTTCGAAATCCGGCAACTCGCGCAAGATGGCGACGTACGCGCGCTTCGCGTCGCGCCATTGGGTTGGCGTCAGGTTCGACGCATCGACGATGGCGCGGACGCGGTCGACCACATCGAGCGTGTGGGTTTTGTACATTTCGAGTCGTTCAGCGCTCGCGGCCTGCCCCTCGAGCCAGGCAGCGCGTTCGAAGCGTTGCTTCGAGGCGAGAGTGATCTCGGCAAAGCGATCGCGATAGGCGCGGAAACCCGCAGCGATCGTGCGCGCGACCGCGCTGCATTCATCCACGGCAGAACGTGTCAGTTGCTATGGCGCTTTGCAGTACGTTGCTTGGCCCGCGGCGCGGCGCGTCTGGGGGGCAAGGCTGCTGCGGTTTCGCGGCGCGACAGTTCGAGAAAGCGCGCAGCGATCTTCGGGCCGGCCGCGTCGTCTTCGTGTTTGAAGAACACGAACGCCTTTTCGGCGCCGGTCGCCTCGGCGGCGGTGCGCCATCGGTTCAGTGCTGCGTCGGGGTACTCCTGTTTACGCAGTCGCAGGTACAGCCAGTCGGTCGTTGCGATGCGCTTGGGAGCATCCTCCTTGTCACCATCTTCGCCTTCGCTGATGCACAGCGCGCGGTGGTGTTTGGCCAGCAGATCGTAAGTTTCGTCGTCATCCCACGAGGCATGGCGAAACTCGAAGGCGGCAGGCAGTGCCTTGGGCAGAATGTCGAGGAATGCCGACAGGCGCGCGATGTCCTTGCGCAGAAACGGCGGCAGCTGGAACAGCACTGCGCCGAGTTTGTCGCCGAGCGCGTCGAGTTTGCGGGCGAGATATTCGGTCGGCTCCGCCGCATCGGCGAGGCGCAACCGGTGCGTGATACGGCGCGACGCCTTCACCACGAAACGGAAGTCGTTGGGCACCGCATCGCACCATGACTGGAGCACTTGTGTGCGCGGCATGCGATAGAAGGTGTTGTTGATCTCGACCGCCGGCAGATGCACGGCGTAGTAGGAGAGCATGGCGTCGCTCTTCAGGCCCTCGGGATAGAAGGCGCCGACCCATTCCTTGTAGCTGTAGCCGCTGGTGCCTGCGTACCAGTGCATCGTGTCCCCCTGGTCTCGTTCTTTGTCCGCCCGACTCGAAACTACGGCCGAAGGGCGGTCGAGGTCAATGCGGGGCGTGTGCGGTGGCGATGAAAACGCGGTGGTGCACGGGCAAAGGTTCGGTCGGAAAGTCACGCTGCAGCAGGTTCGCGAGTTGTGCATCGAATTCAATGACGGCGCTGGCATCGAGGCTGGCAGTTACGCCTGCGCTTGCGCGGACGCGGCCGCGCCAGGCTTCGTGGCTGTATAGCGGCCACTCATCGTAGGTTGCGCTTTCGATGCGTTCGAATCCCGCCTTGCCCATGTCGGTGAGCCAGGCACCGTACACACCATTGCCGCGGTCGAAGCGCCAGGCGGGATTGTGCTGTTTGATCAAGGCTTCGGTCGCAGCCACCACGTTGCCGGGCAACGGGATCCAATCGAAGTGCGCGATCACGAGCACGCCACCGCTGCGCAACAGACGTTTGCATTCGGCTGCGGCCTTGCCGCGATCGAACCAGTGCCAGCATTGGCCAGCGGCGACGATGTCAGTGCTGGCGCTTGGCAATCCGGTCGTCTCCGCGGTCCCTTCGCGAAACGAAATGGTGAGGCCTTCTGCGCCGGCGAGTCGCCGTGCTTGCTCGAGCATCGGTGCAGCGGGATCTATGCCGGTGACGTGCGCGCCGCGTAGTGCAAAACCGCGCGCGAGTGTGCCGGTGCCGGTACCGAGATCGACCAGCGTCTTGCCGGCGATATCGATGCCGCGTTGCGCAAGCGCAAGATAGAGCGACGGTGGGAAACCCGCGCGGTGCGTCGCGTAGTCGGATGCGGTGCGGCCGAAGTCCACCTTCTGCGTCATTGTTGGGTCCCGCTCAGTGAACTCATGATCATGCTCACGAGTGTGAGCACGCCGATCAGTACCAGCGGCAGTTGACTGTACACACCGCCCCGCGCGCGCAGGATGCTGACCTGATTCGCGTCGTGATCTTCGTACAGGACGCGCGCGGCGCCCATGATGCGCTGAGCCTGCTTGTAGTAGAGGCCGTTGGCGACGAGCGGCAGCCACACGGCGTAGAACCCGATGATGATGGGCCAGAGGACATAGTCGCCGGCGCCCGGCACCAACTGGTCGATACCGCTGGCAACGAATCCCACGAGGTAGGGCAGCGCGAACGACACCAGTGCCCAGCGGTACATTTTGCGGTACAGGAACCACAGCACGCCGAAGAACAACACCGGCCAATGCCAGGAAACGGGCGGATAGCCGCGCGCATCCGCCCGCTCGAAATAGGAGAGGTAATAGGATTGGTTGCGCTCACCGATGATTGCCTCGTACAGGCGATGCCGGTGAGCGGGCGCCAGATCCTTCGGCGCCGGCTCCATGGCCACTAGGATCCGGTGGGCACTTCGTTGAACGGCACGTTCTTGTCCACGCGAATGTCGCCGGGCAGGCCGAGCACGCGCTCGGCGATGATGTTGCGCAGAATCTCATCGGTCCCGCCGGCGATGCGATAACCCGGCGCGCCGAGGAAGTTCATCTGGAAGGCGAGTTCGCCCGGCACTTTCTTCGGATCCATGAGAATGCCGCCCATGTCCATGAGATCCATACCGAAAGAACCGATGTCCTGCTGCTTCACGGCGCTCACGACCTTGGTGATCGAGTTTTCCGGCCCCGGCGTTGCGCCGCGCGACAGCGCGGAGATGACGCGGTAGTTGGTGAACTTGAGTCCATTTTTCTGGCAGTACCAGTCGGCGAGCTTGGCGCGCACGGCCTGGTTCTTGATTGCCGCCTTGCCGTCGATTTTCACCTTGCGCGCGAGATCGAAGAGTTCATCGAAGTCGGCGCCGCCGGCATTGCCGACTGCGAGCCGTTCGTTCATGAGCGTGGTGATCGACACCTGCCAGCCCTGACCCACGGCGCCGAGGCGCTGGGCATCGGGAATGCGCACGTCGGTGAAGTACACCTCGTTGAAGTTGGCGCCGCCGGAAATCTGTTTGATCGGCTTTACTTCGATGCCCTTCGACTTCATGTCGACGAAGAAGAAGGTCAGGCCCTTGTGCTTGGGCACAGTCGGGTCGGAGCGGGTGACCAGGATGCCCCAGTCGGAATAGTGGGCGCCGGAGGTCCAGATCTTCTGGCCGTTGATCACCCACTCATCGCCATCTTTCACCGCGCGCGTGCGCAGCGCCGCGAGGTCAGAGCCGCCAGCCGGTTCGGAGAAGAGCTGACACCAGATGCATTCGCCCGACGCCATCCGCGGCAGGTGTTCGCGCTTCTGCGCTTCGGTGGCGTAGCCGATCATGGTGGGGCCGCACATGCCAAGGCCGATCGCGAACGGGCCAGTTGGCAGTTCATAGCGGTTTTCTTCCTGGCCCCAGATGATCTGTTCCATCGGGGTTGCGCCGCGGCCACCGTATTCCTTCGGCCAATTGAGGCAAGCCCAGCCGTTTTCGTGTTTCAGCTTCTGCCACTCTTTACCGCGCGCGACATGCTGCTTTTCGGTTTCCTTGCGGCGCGAGGCCGAGAACTTCGGTGCGTGCGCATCGAGGAAGGCGCGGGCTTCGGCGCGGAAGTTGGCTTCGGTCGGGGTGTCGTTGAAATCCATGGTGTGTGTCCTTGTGCCTTATGCGACGCGCGCAGCTTCGATGGTGGTGACGAGACGATCCTGCCAGCGCGGCAGGCTGCCGAGATTCACCGACAGCAGTTTGGCGCGGCGGTAGTAGAGGTGGCAGTCGAATTCCCAGGTGAATCCCATGCCGCCATGGGTCTGGATGTTCTCCTTGGATGCTTCGTGAAATGCGTGCGTCGCCGATACCCGAGCGGTGGCGGCGGCGATCGGCAGATCGGCAGCGCCGGTCGACAGGGCCCAAGCGCCGTAGTAGCAATTGGAGCGGGCGAGCGTGCCGGCGATGTACATGTCGGCGAGTTTGTGTTTGATCGCCTGGAACGATGCGATCGGGCGGCCGAAGGCGAAGCGACCGAGTGCATAGGTGCGCGCCATGTCGAGCGCCGCCTGGGCGCCGCCCACCTGTTCGAAGGCGAACAGCACCGCGGCTCGATCGAAGAGCCTATCGAGCTGGGCGAAGCCTTCGCCCTTCTTGCCGAGCAGCTCCGCCGGTGCCGCCTTGAGTTTGATTTCGGCGTGGGAGCGGGTGGGGTCGAGGGTCTCGACCGTCTTGCGCTTGACGCCGCTCCCGTTGAGATCGACGAGATAGAGCGATGCGGTCTTCTTCTCTTCCTTTGCCAGCACGATGGCGAACTGGGCGACGTCGCCATCGGCCACCGGCACCTTGGTGCCGGTGAGGGTGTCACCCACGGTCTTGGTGCGCAGCAGCGAGGGGCCAACGGTGTTGACGCCCTCGGCGACGGCAACCGTGCCGATCCACTCGCCACTCGCGAGCTTCGGCAGATAGCGGCTTTTCTGGGCGTCGCTGCCGAAGGCCAGGATGGCCTCGGCGGCGAGATAGATGCTCGAGGAGAACGGCGTCGGCGCCAGGCTGCGGCCCAGTTCTTCGGCCAGCACGCACAGTTCCAGGTACCCGAGGCCGAGGCCTTCGTAGCGCTCGGGAATGGCGGTGGCGGTCCAGCCGAGCTGCGTGATGCCGCGCCAGGTCGGTTCATCGAAGGATTGTTTGCCTTCCAGCACTTTGCGCACGGTGGTCAGCGGGCAGGTCTTGCTGAGGAAGGATTGCGCCTGATCGCGCAGGAGATTCTGTTCGTCGGAGAATTCGAAGTTCATGGCGCTTAAGGGTACCTTCGCGTTGAGTGAGTGCGTTTTGGAAAGCCTGCTATGTAACCCCAACCGCGCGCTGGCGGGCAAGGTGCGTGTCAGCCGGAGCTGGGGCGGTTGCGCGCCGCGCGGGTGGCGCGCATGTAGGCAACGAAGCGGCGGCCATAGATGGTTGCGGCGATGACGGTAGCGATG
>JBGSQB010000178.1:0-36322 GCA_041738285.1 Pseudomonadales bacterium
CTCGTGTGCGGCGCGACCGGCACCGACACGGGCGGGTCGATCAGGCAGCCCGCGGCCTTTACCGGTATCTGCGGTCTGAAGCCAACTTATGGCCGGGTGTCGCGTTGGGGCATGGTCGCGTTCGCATCGAGCCTCGATCAAGGTGGCCCCATGGCACGCAGTGTGGCTGACATCCGCACGCTCTTTTCGACGATGGCCGGTTTCGATGCGCTCGATTCGACCAGCAGCCCAGCCGCGGTACAGGTGAGTGGCACACGTAGTGTCGGCGAACTGCGCATCGGCGTACCGAAGGAGTACCTTGCAGCGCTGACGTCCGGTGCAATCGCCAGTCACATCGACGCTGCACGAGGCGAACTGGAACGTGCGGGCGTGCGGTTCGTCGAGGTGTCGCTGCCGCATACGTCGGCCGCCATCCCGAGCTATTACGTGATCGCCTCGGCCGAAGCATCCACGAACCTGTCGCGGTTCGACGGCGTGCGCTTCGGCCACCGCTGCAAAGATCCCGTCGATCTTGCAGATCTGTACCGACGCAGCCGCAGCGAAGGCTTCGGCCGGGAAGTCAAACGGCGGATTCTCACCGGCACCTACACCCTGTCGGTCGGCTACTTCGACGCCTACTACCGACAGGCGCAGCGGGTGCGCCGGCTGATCCGCGACGATTTCATTGCGGCATTCGCGCAGGTCGATCTGCTGTTGGCACCGACGTGCCCTGGCACCGCATTCGCGCTCGGCGCGGTCAGCAACCCGATCGACATGTATCAGCAGGACGTCTTCACCGTTGGTGCGAGCCTCGCCGGCATTCCCGCCATGTCACTTCCTTGCGGCTTCGTCGATGGCTTGCCCGTCGGTATGCAGTTGATGGCGCCGCACTTCGGCGAAGCCGATCTGTTCACCGCTGGTGAAGCCTTCCAGGCGCGCACCGACTGGCATCGCAGGCCGCCACCGGGTTACGGCGTATGACTCGCAGCTCCGTTTGGGAAAGTGTGATTGGCCTCGAGATTCACGTGCAACTGGCCACGCGCTCGAAGATCTTTTCCGGCGCGAGCACGGCATTCGGCGCGCCCCCGAACAGTCAGGCCTGCGCCGTCGATCTCGGCATGCCCGGCGTGCTGCCGGTATTGAACGAAGAGGCAGTGCGGATGGCTGTCACCTTCGGTGTCGCGATCGGCGCGCATCTGCCTGACGTATCGGTATTCGATCGCAAAAACTACTTTTATCCCGACCTGCCCAAGGGTTATCAGATCAGTCAGTTCGAACATCCCATCGTCGGCGCAGGCGCGGTCCAGGTGCGTCTGCCCGACGGGACACTCAAGACGGTCGGAATCACGCGCGCGCATCTGGAAGAAGATGCCGGCAAGTCGCTGCACGAGGACTTTGCCGGCATGACCGGCGTGGATCTCAATCGTGCCGGCATGCCATTGCTCGAGATCGTCTCCGAACCCGACATGCGCAGCCCTGCCGAGGCGGCCGCCTATTTCCGCCACATGCACGAACTGGTGCGTTATCTCGGCATCTGCGACGGCAATCTCAACGAAGGTTCGATGCGCTGCGACGCCAACGTGTCGGTGCGACACAGTCCAGCCGATCCCCTCGGCGTGCGCACGGAGATCAAGAACATCAACTCGTTCCGCTTTGTGGAAAAGGCAGTCGAATACGAAATCGCCCGCCAGATCGAGGTCATCGAGTCGGGCGGAACGATCCGCCGGGAAACCCGCTTGTACGACTCCGATCGCAACGAGACGCGGCCGATGCGCGGCAAAGAGCTGTCGGACGACTACCGCTACTTTCCCGAACCGGATCTGTTACCTGTCGAAATCGATCGCGCCTACGTCGCCGCGATCGGAAGCCGGCTGCCCGAATTGGCGCAAGCCAAACGAGCGCGCTTCGAGGACGCATTCAAACTGTCCGCGAGCGATGCGGCGTTGCTCACGGCCGATCCGGATGTGGCGCGGTTCTTCGAGGCGACTGCGGCCGCGTGTGGAGATGCGAAACTCGCCGCCAACTGGGTGATGGGGGAGTGGTCGGCTGCGCTCAATCGGGACGCGCGCGAAGCCAAAGACAACCCGATGTCAGCCTCGCAACTCGGCCGACTCATCGTTCGCATCAAAGATGGCACCATCAGCGGCAAGATCGCGAAGTCCCTGTTCGACAGCCTGTGGCAGGATCCAAATGCAGAGGTCGATACGCTGATCAGCGCGCAGGGCGTCGCGCAGGTGTCCGACGTCGATGAGCTCGGCGCGCTGGTACAGAAGATCATCGCGGACAGCCCGGACCAGGTACGCCAGTACCAGGCTGGCGAAAAGAAGGTGCTGGGTTTCTTCGTCGGTCAGCTCATGAAAGCGACTGGCGGCAAAGCCAATCCGAAGACGCTCAACGATCTGCTGCGACGGGCGCTGGATTCGAACTGATACGGCGTCAGCGGCCCTTCTTGTTCTCCACCATGTCGATCGCCGCCCGCAGCACGTCGCGCCGGCTGATCTGACCGACCAGCTTGCCGCCGCGCAGCACCGGATAACGATGCCGATGCCCGGATTTGAACCGCTGGGCGAGCGAGTAGATGTCATCGTCCGCGGACACCGTTTCCACCGGGAACTTCATGAAGTCGCCGACGATACCGACCGACTCGTTGTAGTAACTGTCCTGAATGACGACTTCCATCAAGTCCGTTTCCGACAGGATGCCCACCAGCTCGCCGGCGGCGTTGACCACCGGCGCGCCCGAGATCTTGCGCGTGAGGAAGGCATGCATCGCGTCGAACACGGTGTCGGTGGCCTTGAAGGTCACGAGGTGAGTGGCCATGTAGTCGGCCACGCGCACAGATTTCATCGCCTTCCCCTTCGCTCGTCAGTTGTTCATCCCGCCCAGGGCCTTGATACGCGCTGCCTGGGGCAGCGTCAACCGCGCTGACAAGGGGTGGAACCCCTTACATCCATATAACCAATGCGTTTGTTGGATGCCTACGAAAGCCGTCGGCCTGGCATTAGAATACGCGCCCGCTTCCACCGGGCCGTGGGCCATGACCTCCTATCAACTCAGCCACCTGAAGCAACTCGAAGCAGAAGCGATCCACATCATCCGCGAGGTGGCCGCGGAGTTCGAACGGCCGGTGATGCTCTATTCCATCGGCAAGGACTCCTCCGTGCTGCTGCATCTGGCGCGCAAGGCATTCTTTCCGGGCCCGCTGCCATTTCCGCTCCTGCACGTGGACACGACGTGGAAATTTCGCGACATGTACGCCTTTCGCGAGCGCATCTCGAAGCAGGAAGGTATCGAACTCATCGTCCATATCAACCAGGAAGGCGTGGCGCAGAACGTCAACCCGTTCACGTACGGGTCGAAGAAGCACACCGACATCATGAAAACCCAGGCGCTCCTGCAGGCCCTCGACAAGTACAAGTTCGATGCTGCTTTCGGCGGCGCGCGCCGTGACGAAGAGAAGTCCCGCGCCAAGGAGCGCATCTATTCCGTACGCGACCGCAACCATCGCTGGGACCCGAAGAATCAGCGGCCGGAGCTGTGGCGGCTGTTCAACGGCAACATCAATCGCGGTGAAGAGGTCCGTGTGTTTCCCATGTCCAACTGGACCGAACTCGACATCTGGCAGTACGTCTACCTCGAGCAGATCGAAATCGTGCCCCTGTACTTCGCGGCCATGCGGCCCGTGGTCGAGCGCGATGGCGGCCTGATCATGGTCGACGACGATCGCATGCCATTGAACGAAGGCGAGAAGCCACAGATGCGGATGGTCCGATTCCGTACCCTCGGCTGCTATCCCCTGTCCGGTGCAGTCGAATCTACCGCCGCCACATTGCCCGAGATCATTCAGGAGATGCTGCTCACCAAGTACTCGGAGCGCCAGGGTCGATTGATCGACCACGACGCCGTCGGCTCGATGGAGCAGAAGAAGCGCGAGGGGTATTTCTGATGTCGCATCAATCCGATCTGATCGCGACCGATATCCATGCGTATCTCGAGCAGCACGAGCGCAAGGAGATCCTGCGTTTTCTCACCTGCGGCAGTGTCGATGACGGCAAGAGCACGCTGATCGGCCGCCTGCTGCACGACTCGAAGATGATCTATGAAGATCAGCTCGCCGCGATCAAATCCGGCGTCACCGCCGACGCTGGCGAATACGACCTCGCGCTGTTGGTCGATGGCCTGCAGGCAGAGCGGGAACAAGGCATCACGATCGATGTTGCCTATCGCTATTTCTCCACCGCCAAGCGCAAGTTCATCATTGCGGACACGCCAGGCCACGAGCAGTACACCCGCAACATGGCGACGGGTGCATCGAGCTGCGATGTCGCAGTTATCTTGATCGATGCGCGCTATGGTGTCTTGACGCAAACGCGTCGTCATACTTTCATCGCATCGCTACTGGGTATCCGCCACGTCATCGTAGCCGTCAACAAGATGGACCTGGTCGGCTTCGACGAGGCGGTGTTCGACCGCATTCGCGACGAATATCACGCATTCACCACGAGTCTTGCCATAGAGGATCTGCACTTCATTCCCATTTCGGCGCTGAAGGGCGACAACGTGGTGGAGAAGTCGTCATCGATGCCGTGGTATCAGGGCGCAACGCTCATGCATCTGCTCGAGAACATCCACATCGCGTCGGATCGCAACTTCACGTGCTTTCGGTTCCCAGTGCAACGTGTCAGCCGGCCAGACTCGAGTTTTCGCGGCTACGCGGGCACGATTCAGAGCGGCACAGTCAAGCCAGGCGACCCGGTGGTGGTGTTGCCATCGGGCAAGCGATCGACCGTCGAGCGCATCGTCACCATGGACGGCGACCTCGCCGAAGCGTTTCCGCCCCTGGCTGTAACGATCACGTTGAAGGACGAGATCGACATCAGCCGCGGCGACATGCTGGTGAAGCCAGACTCCATTCCACTACTCGAAGACCGATTCGACGCCCAACTGGTGTGGCTGAACGAGGCGCCGCTCGTCCCCGGCAAGCAGTACATCGTCAAGCACGGCACGCGGCGGCTGCACGGTCGCATCTCCGGCATACGCTTCAAGACCGACGTCAACACGCTTGAGCGCAGCACGACGGCGAGCCTCGGACTGAACGAAATCGGGCGCTGCGAAATCACGCTGTCCGAACAGATTCCCTTCGACCCATACCCGGAAAACCGCGAGACCGGCGCATTCATTCTGATCGACCGCATCACCAACGCGACCGTCGCGGCCGGCATGATCTGTCCGGTATCGGGCACGACCGGACGCGACCACTGGGACGAAATCCCTCACGGCGTGCTGCGTGTTTCTACCAGCCCAGTGACGCCCCGGGAGCGCGCGGATCGACTCGGCCAACAACCCGTCACGGTGCTGCTGACCGGACTGTCCAAGTCTGGCAAGACTGCGATCGCCAACGCTGTCGAACGACAGCTGTTCGATGCGGGTCGTCTGGCCATGGTCCTCGACGGCCAGAACTTTCGTCTCGGCATGAGCCGGGATCTCGGTTTTACCGCCACCGATCGGTCCGAGAACGTGCGCCGCGCGGCGGAAACCGCGCGCATCGTCAACGATGCGGGGCTCATCTGTCTGACCGCATTCGTGGTGCCGCTGGAAACGATTCGCGAACGCGCTCGCGACGTCATCGGCAACGATCGATTCATCGAGGTGTTCCTCGACGCACCGCTCGACGTACTGAAGTCACGCGACTCCGAAGGGCTCTATGCCGCCGCCGAACGCGGCGAACTGCCGAGCTTTCCGGGTGTCACCAGCGAGTTCGATCGGCCCAAGAGCCCCGACCTCATCCTCGACACCGCGGCCCTGGACATCGATACGTGCGCGCGCCGCATCATCGAACTGTTACAGAGTCGGCAGGTCATTCGCTAATCATTGAAGCAAGGAGCATCCCATGACCATCGCCACCGATGCGGTCATCGTAGGCGCAGGCCCGTGCGGTCTATTTCAGATATTCGAGCTGGGGCTTCTCGGGCTCAAGGCCGAGATCGTCGACGCGCTGCCCAAGCCTGGCGGCCAGTGCACGGAGCTCTACCCGGATAAACCGATCTACGACATCCCGGCAATTCCCATGTGCGACGCACAGGATCTAGTCGAGCGCTTGCTGAAGCAGGTGGAGCCGTTCGGCGCGGGATTCCACCTCGATCAACAGGTCACCGAAGTGCAGAAGACCGAAGACGGCAATTTCCATGTCGCAACCAGCGCGGGGACGACGTTCACGGCAAAGGCTGTTGTCATCGCTGGCGGCGTCGGCTCGTTTCAGCCCATGCCGCTGCGCGTCGATGGGGTCGATGAGTTTGTCGACAAGCAGATCTTCTACCGCGTAAAAACGCCGGCGCAGCATCACGGCAAAGACATTGTCGTACTTGGGGGCGGCGACTCGGCATTCGACTGGGCGTTGGAACTGGCCGAGCATGCCAAGTCCCTGACCCTCATTCACCGCAGCGACAAGTTCCGCGCCGCGCCCGCGTCGGTCGCCAAAATGGAGGCACTCATCGCCGCCGACAGAATGAAGTTTCGTGTCGGCAACGTGGTCGGATTCCACACCAGGAACGGCGCGCTGACCGCCATCGATGTACGCGACCCCGACGAGCGGGTCGAACCCCTCCCCGTCGACCACCTGCTCGTGTTCTTCGGCCTGTCGCCCAAACTCGGACCGATCGCCGAGTGGGGCCTGAATCTCGAGAAGAACCAGATTCCGACCGACACCGAGAAGTTCGAAACCAATGTTCCGGGCATCTACGCCGTGGGCGACATCGCGACCTACCCCGGCAAGAAGAAGCTGATTCTCTCGGGTTTCCACGAGGCAGCGCTCGCCGCCTTCGCGATCAAGGCCCGCATCGAGCCCGACAAGAAGGTACACCTGCAGTACACGACCACGAGCCCCATCATGCACCAGCGCCTGAAGGTGAAGGATTAGGAGAAACAGGGGACAGTGAACCTGTTTCCCGGCCGCCACGTGGGGCGGCGCGTCCGCCCACGCGAAATAGGTTCACTGTCCCCGATTTCTCCAAGCTTTGGCTGGCCTTTCCTGCGCTGCATGATTAATCTCGATGCACTAGATTCCAATAACAGGGGGACGCATCGATGAGCAACGCCAAGCCGCTTCCGGCGGTCGAGTTTCTGAAGCTGCCGGAAGGCGGCGATCCGTATCTGGAAGGGTACAAGTGCAAGAACTGCAGCGCCGTGTTCCTCGGTGAGCGCGCCGTGTGTTCAAAGTGCGGCGCCCGCGACGCCATGGCTGCACAGAAGCTGTCGCAGAAAGGCAAACTCTATGCCTACTCCATCGTGCACCGGTCTTTTCCCGGCGTTGAGGTCCCGTACATTTCAGCCATCGTCGATCTCGACGGCGGCGGCAGCGTGAAGGGCAACCTCATCAACGTGGAGCCCGACCCCGCCAAATTGAAATTCGACATGCCCGTCGAGGTGATCTTCAAGGATGCCGGGCGTAAGGACCGTGAAGGCAATTCCTACATGGCCTATTTCTTTCAACCGCGCAGCGCTTAGGGAGACGAACGATGAGTGACGTATATCTAGTCGGTGTAGACATGACCAAGTTCCAGAAGGCGGGGACCGGCCCGGCAGTGGAACTGCTTGGCGCCAAGGCAGCCCTGGGCGCGCTCGATGACTGCGGCCTGAAGATTCAGGACATGCAGGCCCTGTACTGCGGCAATCTGTATCAGGCAAGTGGCATGGTCGGCCAGCGCCTGCTGCAGCAGATCGGCCAAACGGGCATTCCCGTGGTCAACGTCGCGAACGCGTGCGCCACCGGCGCTACTGCGTTTCGCGAGGCATGGACCGCCATCAAGGCGGGCCTGTACGACATCGTCTTGGCTGTGGGTGTCGAGAAGATGAGCGCCGGCCTCTTAGGCGGCGGCGCCAGCACCGGCATCTCCAAGGAGGGCCTATTCGGCTCCGGCACCATGCCCGCCGTTTTCGCCGAAGCCGGCATGGAGCATGCCCGCAAATTCGGCACCACCTTCGAGCAGTTCGCCAAGGTGTCCGTCAAGAACCATCACCATTCCACGATGAACCCGAAGGCGATGCTGCAGAAGGAATTCTCGCTGCCGGAGGTGATGAATGCCGAAATGATCGCGTACCCGAACACGAAGTTCATGTGTTCAATCAACGTCGACGGTTCGGCCGCCGCGGTGCTGATATCCGAGAAGAAAATGAAGGAGCTTGGCCTGTCCAAGCGCGCGGTCAAGATTCGCGCCTCGGTGATGACGTCAGATCCCTGGCAGGAACGCGACCTCGTGATGCCCGACGTCAACAGTTGCACGCGTCTGGCCGCCAAGCAGGCTTACGAGATGGCCGGCTGCGGGCCCCAGGACATCAACCTGGTCGAACTGCATGACTGCTTCGCGACGGCGGAGATCCTGCATTACGAGAACCTCGGACTGTGCAAAGACGGGGAAGCCGGCAAGATGATCGATACCGGCGTGGTTGCGCTCGGTGGCAAGATCCCGGTGAACGTCTCAGGCGGCCTGCTCTCGAAGGGCCACCCGCTCGGCGCCACGGGCATCGCCAATATCTATGAAGTGGCGACGCACCTGCGCGGTGAAGCCGGCAAGCGGCAGGTCGAAGGCTCGCGCTTCGGTATGACGCACGTCATTGGCCTCGGCAGCGCCTGCGGCATTCACATCCTCGAAAAAGTCGCGTAGGCGAGCAGGGAGAAAAGTGGGGCACAGGAAAAATGGGGGACAGTTAACCTATTTCGATCCGAAATAGGTTAACTGTCCCCCATTTTTCCTGTGCCCCATTTTTCGTTTCTTCAGTATGCGCATCGGCGTCGTCAGCGACACCCACAACAACATCAAGAGCGCGCGGCGCATCGTCGAGCTGTTCAATGCGGCCGGCGTCACCCAGGTGATCCACACCGGCGACATCACCCAGGCGAAGACGCTCGATGTGTTCGGGCACCTGAACGTGCCCATGTCAGGCGTGTTCGGCAACAACGACCAGGAACGTGACGCGCTCGGCGATGTCATCGCGCATCATGGATTCGAATTCGTCGAACCGCCTTTCACGCTGACCCTGCACGAGCGCCGAATTCTCGTCGTGCACGACCCATACTATCTGGACGATGCGATCACGCCGGGGCTCGATCTGATTCTCCACGGACACACCCATCGCCATCGCCTGGAACAGACCGGAAGCGGTCTGATCTTCAACCCCGGCGAGTGTGCGGGCCACATGGCCGGGCTCAATGCCATCGGCATCGTCGATCTCGATTCGCTCACTACGGAACTGATCAGATTCTGAAGGCCGCGAAGGTCAGCCGCGCAGCGCGCTCAGAATCGCGCTGATGCGCGCGGCATTCGCTCCGAGGTCGCTGACACCGACGCGAGAGACCGAACGCACATCCACGCGACTGCCGGCATCGGACGGCCGTACGCGCACTACCACGTCGTCCTTGAAACCGAACCAGAAGGTGGTTGCAACTGCCTCGATCCGGCCGCTGTCGCGATCCGCGTTGACGATTTCCAGGCCCAGCTTCGACAGCACTTCGAGTGCGGCGTCGAAAGCGACGTCAGGCGCAACCGGCAGATCCAGCGGCGCGACGTTCGGATACGCTTTCTGTTGCAACGGCGCCAGCGTCTGCGCGTCGTAGTCGAGCGGGTTGCTGTTGCTCCCACGCAGACCCACGACCACGTCGAAGGTCGGCGGATCCGCGGTGTCGGTCGAGATGTTGTGAATCCCGGGTACCGATCGGGCCGTATTGAACTGAATGCCGAGGAGCCCGACGATCGCGGCGCACAGTACGAATCCGATGACGAGCGGTCGGCGATCCGCGCCCCGACCGGACTTGCGCAGTACGAAGAAACCGATCAGCGCCACGACCACACCGATGACCGCGAGTAGCGCGGCGCCGCCAAGAAACAGAAACCCCGTGCTGAACCCCCATAGACCCATTCGACTGCCGAGCGCGCCGAGCGGCAGCATCACGACCGCCACCACCGCACCGATCAGAACCGCCTGAGACCACCAGGCCTTCCGCGCCATCGCTTCGCTCACTTGCGACCTCCCGTTGTATGCAACGCGCCAAGAGTTTACAGGCGCGCCCGCAAGCATACCTAATCAACCTGATACGCTTGGGGTCTTCGAACAGACGGAATCGCCATGCGCTCAGACGAAAGGACTCCCTCCTCCAAGACCCGTGCCAGGTCGTTGGATGAACTCCAAGTGAAGATGAAATACATGGTCACGCCCGAGGGTATCGGCAAAGGACTTGCGTTCAAGCCGAAGCCGACCGACGTGTTCATCACGCCGTTCGGCAAGTGTGGCACCACCTGGCTGCAGCAGATCGTCCACAGTCTGCGAACCCGCGGCGATCTCGACTTTGACGACATCTCTGCGGTTGTGCCCTGGATCGAAACCGCGGCGGATCTAGGCATTGACCTCGACGCACCGCAACGCGCACAGCCGCGCGCATTCAAGAGTCACCTCTCCTGGGGCGCTATTCCGAAAGGCGGCAAATACATCGTCGCAATTCGCGATCCGCGCGATGCACTGGTCTCGATGTACCGGTTCATGGAAGGTTGGTTCATGGAGCCCGGCGCGATCCCGATCGAGACGTTCGCCCGACAACGCTATATGCAACGCGGCCACGGCACGGACTACTGGGCACACCTCGTATCCTGGTGGCAGCAACGGAACAACCCATCGGTGCTGATGCTCGCCTACGAGCACATGAAGGCCGATCTGTCGGGCACGATCGATCGCATCGCCGCGTTCATCGGTATCACGCTAGACGCCGAACTGCGCCGCATCGTCATGGAACAGGCGTCGCTGCAATCGATGCTCACGCATAAGAGCAAGTACGACGATCTCCTGATGCGGGAGCGCAGTGAAAAGGTGTGTGACTTGCCACCCGGCAGCGACTCGGCGAAGGTGCGCAAAGGCGAGGTCGGCGCGCATGCAGCCGAACTGCCGGCGGTCATCATCGCCGAGCTCGACGACATCTGGCGGACGGACGCCGCACCTCACGTCGGGGCGGACAGCTACGCGGCGCTGATCAAACGGCTGTAGAGAGTGAATCCATGAATGAGCAGACGCTGCTGTGGAGCCTCCTGTTCGGTTCGATCGGCATCGGCTATCTCATCTACGGCAGACGCCAGCGGCGGATGGTCGCGTGGCTTGCGGGGCTCTGCCTGATTGGGTTCCCCTACATCGTCGAAGGCACCTGGACCACGGTGATGGTCGGCGTGGCATTGCTCGCCGCTCCCGCGCTGATAAAGTTGTAGCAACACTCGGCGCGATGCCATGACCGAACCCGACACGCTTTCTTCGGCCAAGGACATCCTGTTCGTGTTCGGTGTAGTGCTCGCTGGCGGTGCGCTTGGTGGCGCACTCGCCAAGCGTCTGCGGCTACCCGATGTTGTCGTGTATCTGCTCGTCGGCATCGTGCTCGGACCGGAAGTGCTGGCGGCGATCGACGTCGATGCCACGAGCAACCTCAATCAAGTGATCCTGATCTTCGGTGCCTCTTACATCCTGTTCGACGGCGGAGCTTCACTGCGATTCGCGGTGCTGCGCCGCGTCTGGGTGACGATTCTGCTCCTAAGCACGCTCGGTGTTCTGGTCGCGGCGACGATCACCTCGTCAATCGCGTACTTCGGCCTGGGCATTCCGGTCATGGTTGCGATGCTGCTCGGTGCGACACTCGCATCCACCGATCCTGCAACACTGGTTCCTCTCTTCAAACAGATCTCTGTGCACCCCAAACTGTCACAGACGATCATGTCCGAAAGTGCGTTCAACGATGCAACCGGCGCGATTCTCACCTTCACCATCCTGGCGCTGGCCACTGGCAATGGCTACTTCTCCCTCACCAATTCCATCAATGAACTGATCAAGCAGGTGTCACTCGGCATCTTCATCGGCACCGTGGCGGGTGGCGCCTTTGCCGTGCTGATCGGTCATCACAGGTTCGGGTTTCTTGCGGACTTCGGCCCGATCGTCACGTTGATGGCCGTGGCCGGCGCCTATCTCGCCGCCGACAACTACCACGCGTCCGGATTCATGGCCGTCTTCATGTTCGGCATGATGATTGGGAACCCCTACGTGTTTGGCCTCAAGATGAGCGAGCACGCAGCCATCAAGATGTCGAACTTCGTTGCGGAGATGGCGCTGATCATGCGGCTGATGATTTTCGTCCTGCTCGGATCACAGGTGAGCTTCTCGCTGGTGGCTCAGTACTGGCTGGCTGGAGGAATTCTCGTGTTGGGCATCATGTTCATCGGACGGCCGGCAACCGTGTTCCTGTCGACATGGCTCGACCCGCGCGCGCGCTGGACGTTCAAGGAGCAGCTGTTTTTGTGCTGGACGAGGGAGACCGGCGTCATTCCCGCGGCGCTTGCGGGCATGCTCCTCGCGCTGCACGCGCCCGGTGCGCAGATGATCGTTGCCATCACGTTCATCGCGGTGCTGCTGACAATCCTGATCCAGGCTCCCACCACGCGTTGGCTCGCCAGGCGACTTGGCGTACTCGAAAAGCCGCTGGACGCGTCGAAGATGTCGCTTTAGCCGATCGTTCTAGTAGACGACCGAAACGAGCGTCTGGCGCATCGAATCGAGTTCGTTGCGCCGCATCATCAGATCCGCATGCAGCGACGGCATTTCCTGCTCGATTCGCACCTTCTCTTCGGTCAGACGCTGCGTCGCGGCGAGCAAGTCGACACGCTGCGCCACCGTCAGTTCAGGGTTCAGCTGGTCGGTGGATGTCGAAACGATGAGGGCCCGCACTTCATCGAGCCGCGACTCGCGCGAAGCGATCAGATGCTCGAGATTCGCGATCTCCCGACGCGCAAGATACAGCTGTCGGCCTTGCCGATAAGCGCTCGTGAAGGCCGACTGCATGTGGGCGGGACATATGTTGCTGTGCCCGTATCCCAGCTCGCCCACTTCGAATGCGTTGTTCGGTTGACAGTACTCATTGGCACCGTCCTGCCAGCCGGCCATGTAAGAGGTGCGATCCGGCACGACACCGTAGGGCCCGCAAGCATCCTGATGCTCGAGCAGCTCGGAACTGCGCAGGCCTTGCACGCCGTCGCGATATCCAAGCGTCTCCCAGTCACCCGCGTAGCATTGATTCTCGGTCACCGTGGCACCCCCACCGCAGCCGGCAGCCAGGATGGTGAGCACCGAAAAGAAGATCGCCTTCCGCATCAATGCCTCCAGCATCTGCTCGGATTTGACAGCTCGAATCTAAAGCATTGGCGTCTGGTAGACCGGCACACGGTCACACCTTCAGGCTAGAAGAGAGCGCAGTTCCTGGATCTTGGTGCGTGCCTCGTCGAGCACCAGCAGCGAAAGCTGGGGCGACAGCACACCCACCGCCAGTTTCGAGAATGCGGGTGTCTCATCGATGCGGGGTAATTTATCGAATTCGCGGCGACGCACCAGACAATGCAGATGCGCCACCACGATGAGATCCGTGTATGTCGCCTTCGGTTCGCCGTCGAAGTACCAGTTCGAAGCTTCCCGAGCGGCTTGCCCGAATCGGTCAGGAAACTCCCAGCGTTCGAGAATCGTGCTGCTCACCTGCGGGGTCAATCCGCGCACGATCTCATCGAGCAGACCAGGGGTCTGTTCGAGATCCAGATAGTCGCCCGCCATCTTCAGCAGCGGAACGGCCCGATCTCGTGCAACAAACCTACGAGCAACGCACGATCTTCACCGAGGCCAGGCGACAGCCTTGCAAGCACTGCCGACGTCGCCGCAATCTCGACAGCGTGTTGCCAGGCCTTGAGCATGCGGTCCCGGATGTGGGACTGATCGGCGTGAAACAATCCGCGCAAGGCCAGCGAAGTCACGATGTTCTGACTGCGTTCGGCGCCAAGTCGCACCAACGCCGCTTTGAGCGAATCACACAGAGACTCGCCGCGGAACACCGTGCTGTTGGCCACTTTGATCAGACGCGCCGCAATGGCAGGGTCTGCACCGATGATGGTTGCGAGCTTACCCATGTCGAAGTCATCGCCAGCGATCGCGCGACGGATCTTCACCGCGATGCTCGGCAGCGAGGGCAGCGCGACGCGGCCTGCCTTCAACTCGCCCATGAAGTCATCGACCATCTGATGCTGCCGGAACGACCCATCCACCACGGTCTCATCGATGCGGAATCTCGCCTTGCGCATACTGGGCGCACGCTTGACGCGAGACTGTTCGATGCGCAGCAATTTACAGTCGCTGCGTGCGCTGACTCGATAGCGACTCGGTCGCAGATGCGCCACCGGGAAGCCCGCGTCGAGATCGCCCGCAACGAGTTTGCGCACGCCGATGCGCTCAGCTTCGAGGGATAACTCACCCTCGATGAGAAAGTAATCGTACGGATCGATCTGGCCGGACTGGAGCACGTCATCCGTGTGCGGTTCTGCTGCACGGAAGTCCTCTGCACTCCAGTCCCTGAAGAACGCGAGCGGGGCCATCAGCCGCTTTAACGTACCTGCGTGGACTGGTGTCGTCGTGACGGTCACGCGGCGTCTCCCAGAAGGGATTGCAGCGCCTTCAGGTTCGGTTGGGCGGCCGTCCAGTGCGCTTGCAGCTGTTCCACACTCACCCCCGCGAGTTCGAGTGCGCGCTGTGGCACCTCTCCGCCGCCGTCACAGAAGTGAATCAGTTGCAGCAACGCGCAGTGATCGAAGGTTCGAACGTCGCGTTGCCAGTCGTCGATGTCCCGCGGCAACCTGGCGATTGTTGCATCGAATCCCCAGCGACTCAGCACCATCATCCCTGATTCGCCCTTCAATTCTGCGAGTACACGCTCCAGGGTTTCGGTGTCGCGCCACACCTGCGGATAGTCTTCCGCGTATGCAAGGATGGCTACTGCGCCGATCTCGTGCAGGAGGCCTGCGAGCAAGGCACCTTCCGCATGCGGATAGTTGAGCGATCGCGCCATGAGGAAGGCACCGCCGGCGATCCTCTGAGTGTGCCGCCACAGGGTGCGCATGCGTAATTTCAATGCGGGTGCGTCACTTGTGAACACTTCCCGCAATGCGAACGTCAGCACGAGCTGCTGCGTCTTCTCGGCGCCGATTCGCGTAACCGCCTCGCCAACAGTCGCGCACGGCTGCTCGCCCCGGTACATTGGGCTGTTGGCACTGCGCATCACCTTGGCAGCGATCGAGCCATCGATGTTGATGATCCGCGAAAGCTCCTTGGCACCGACCTTAGCACCAACGGCTTCACGGACTTGAACCGCCACGGTCGGCAGACTCGGCAGACAAATTTCGTCCGTGGCTACGGCGCCGGCGAACTGCATGAAGAGCGCTTGCGCATCGTCGTCCTCGCCGTGCAAGAGTTCCACGACCTCATAGCCGTCATCCGACGCAGCGACTGGCGTCCGGCCTGACAACGCATCGCTGAGCAGCGATTTGGTGACGCGCAAGAACCGTATGGGTGTCAACGCTTTGGCGCGGAACTGCCGGGGTCGCAACCGTGCCAGCGGCATCATGGCCTGCGCTTCGCCGCCACGGATGGTGCGGCGCACACCGTCTGCGCTGCGCAGTTCGAGCTCACCTTCGAGCAGGATCAGTTCCTCGGCATCGGTGTTTCCGACATCGAACAGGAGCGCCCCCGGCCGCGCGCGTTGCGCAGCCGTGACACGTTCCAGCGCCGCGAGTTCCCGTGCGGAGAAGCCCTGTTCCATGAGGAGTGACTGATTACACTTGTCCGTGAGTATAGACAGTGTGTTGCAGCGTGCCGGTTGGCGTCATTCCGACAGGATTGGGTCCCTCGCCAGCTTGCCGAGCACCTCGCGCCATCCCTGCGCGCGTTCATCTGCGGTGTGGGCGGGATCAACGATCGCCATCTGATCCGCAACTTCGACACGCGTACCACCCGCCTCGGCACAAAGCGCGACCGTGACCAGCGAAACCGTGAGCACGACTCCGGCACGGCTGATTCGCATGCTGAAGACGATCTGTTCGTTTGGCGCGATTACTTCGTAGCGACAGTCCTCCCGAAACGGTGGCTCGCCTCGAGGACCGAACTCGAGTGCCTTCACGCCATCCACCCGAAAGTCATGCTCGATGACTTTGCTCGACCAACTCACATCACCCGGGAGATACCAGCGCTCGAGTGAGTTCGTATCTCGCCAGGCTCGGAACACTTGCTTCGCTTGCGCAGCCACCTTCTGTTCGGCCCGAGCCGTTGCATGCCTCATGCCGTAGCCCCCCCGATTCGCATCAGGAAATCGTTGCACCCCCGTCGATCACGAAATTCTGCCCCGTGGTGAACGCGCCGGCGGCGGACGCTAGAAACACCGCCGCGCCGGCAATCTCATGTGGTTCGCCGATGCGTCGCAGCGGATCACCCGCCGTGCGGCGCGCGAGGATATCGGGGTTTTCCCACAGTGCACGCGCGAAGTCGGTGCGCACCAGACCGGGTGAAATCGCGTTGACCCGCACGTTGTTTGGTCCGTACTCGCAGGCGAGGTTGCGCACCAACTGCAGGTCGGCCGCCTTGGAGATGCAATACGCACCCAGTTCCGTGCTGCCACGAAGGCCACCCACGGATGACACCACCGTGATGCTGCCGCCGCCGCGCGCGACCATCTCGGGTAGCACCAGATGGCACAGCCAGTGGTTGGATTTGATGTTGATGCTCATGATCTTGTCGAACGCGGAATCCGGAATGTCCTTCGATGGGCCGAAGTAGGGATTGACCGCCGCGTTACACACCAGAATGTCGATCGGGCCGAGTCGCTCGCGCGTCTCGTTCACCAGCATTTCCAAAGCTTCCCGTTCTCCGATGTGGGCGGCGATCGCGACCGCTTCGCCCGGCTCGCCATCGAGCTCTGCGTTGATTTCGTCGGCGACCGACTGGCACACATCCGCCTTACGGCTCGAGATGACGACGCGCGCGCCATGGCGCGCCATCTCGTGAGCGATCGCCTTGCCAATGCCCTTGCTGGACCCTGTGATCAGCGCGACTTTGCCGTTGAGGTTGAACAGTTCGCCGCGCACTCTATCTGCCCGCCGCTTTGCCGACCGGCACGCCGTCGACAATCTGATCGAGATACTCCGACAGTCCATAACCTACGTGACCGTCGCATCGGTACTCGGTCATGCCTTCGGTGATGCGGGTCATCATCTCTTCACCGTCCGGACTCAATCGCCGATTGCGCAACGGAATCAGCGACATCACCTCGCCGTCCACCAGATACTCTCGCACGTCGGTCTTGGCCCACAGCTTGAGCGTCGTCTGATTGTCGTTGTCGTCGTAGTTCGACTCGATGCGCGCATCGCGGATCAGCGTATAGGCGCCATCCTCCAGCACCATGCCACCTTTGCGCTGTTCACCTTTGGCATTGCAGGTGATCGATACCATCATTGCAAAGTCGCGGCTGAAATTCATCGGCAGCCAGCGATACCAATGAATGTTCTGCCAGAAACGCGGGCCCCATGAGTGATCGCGCAAGCCGAGCCCGTCGATGTCGAACTTCTCTCCGGCGACTTCGATGCGCCCCTTCGCCGCCATGTGCTGTTCGTAGTGGCCACGGGCGAAGGCCTCTTCCGCCTTCTGCTCGATCTTGGAGCCGTCCTCATTGACCGGCTCGCCGCCAAACATCGGCGAGACGCCCTCGTAGTCGAGATCGATCTGCGCCTCGACCATCGGGTTATTCTTGAAGGCGGTTTTTGGGTCAGCCATCTCCTGGGGATTCTTCAGCAGACACACTTTGCCGCGGTAGCTGACCCGCAGTCGCTTGAACGGCTCGATGACTTCGAACTTCATGCCGGCGCCATCGAAGCTCTCGTTCGATTTACCTTCGGGGCGTCCGAACATGAATCCAATTCGACCATCCGGCAGGTAGATGCAGCACGACATCTCACCTCGTCCTTCATTGGGTCGGTTGGCCAGACGAAACCAGCCGCCGATGCGGCGTTCGCGGTCGAATGCGTTGAAGTACATGCTCTCGTTGAAGTTCTGCGCTGACTCGATCGCATGCGTGTACTCATCTTCGGGTTCGAGCCGGATGCGTACGCCTTTACCTGCGGTTGCCATGTGATTGCCTCGTCCGATCTATTCACGACTCATTACATTCGATGAACTACACAGAATCCAGCGAAAGCACCGGCGGCCGCTTGCCATCGACATCCGTGAATCCGTAGTGCTGCGCGAGCGCCGCGGACACGAGTGCTTGTCCCGTACGGTCGATCACCTCCGGGTCACTCGCGAGCGCTGCAACCGCACGGCCAGTGAAACACGGGGATTCCGATGTGCTCAGATCGAGTGCATCGGCGAACTCCAGCACACGCTCGGTTCGAACGAGTCCGGGATACAACGCAACGGTTGTGACACCCTGCGGTGTCAGCTCATGCGCCATGTCGGCAGCGAGTTTGTCCGTGGCTGCCTTTGCGGCACCATAGATCGTGTTCCCAAGGTATTTCTGCGCCGCCCAGAAGGACAGATGCACGATCAATCCGCGCCCTTTCGCAACCATGGCCGGCGCAACCAGGCGCGAGGCAACGAATGCGGCGCGCACACCCGCCTGAAACATGGCATCCCAGCGCCACAGCGGCTGCTCCCAGAACGGCGCAGGCCAGGTGAACGCACCGTCTTCGACCATGCGCTCATAGCCACCCCAGGCTGCGTTGACGAGGATGTCGACCGCGCCGCTGCGATCTTCGATCTGCGCGTGTGCCGCGGTCACCGCGGCATCATCGGTATGATCGCACGCAATGCCGATGGCAGCGCCCATGCGGGGCGCCGCGCTGCGTCCCGTGTAGTAGACGGTCGCCCCCGATTCGAGCAGCCCTTCCACGACACCCAGACCCACACCCTTGGTGCCGCCAGTGACCCACGCGATGCGACCTTCCAGCGCGACGCTACTCATGGCTACCTTCCTGCTGCGACGTGGCAGTGACAATCCACAGCGGATCTCCCACTCGGGGTGAGCGATCGATGTACCGCGGCGGGGAGAATCCGCCCGCGAGTTCGAAGTAGGTACCGACCAGGCGGATGCGATCGGCGGCGTTGAGCTGATGGAACGCGCGAATGGCCTTTGTTGGAAAACACCGGTGAGACATGGCAATAACCAGTCGACCGCCTGGCAGGAGGACGCGGGCGATGTCGCGAAAGACTTCGACTGGCCGCACCAGGTACTGCACCGACACAGCCACGGTCACCGCATTGAAGGTGCCCATAGCGAAGGGCAGTCGGGGATCGACGTTGAGATCCTGCACCACACGCTCATCGAGCCGCGGGTTTGCGGCGAGTTCTTCGGCATTCATTCCGAGACCAGCGACATGCTCGAAGGCGACGTCCATCGGCAGGTGCGATACCCAGGACGACATGAGGTCGAGCACTCGGCCACCGCCCGGCAATGTCTCGCGGTAGTAGTCCGTGAGCGCTTCGATCGTGGTCGCATCGATGTGCTGGACCAGCCTCGGCACGCGGTAAAACAGTCCGTCGTCGCTCGCATCCACGCGGGCGAATAGTTCTGGTGGAAGTAATCCCTCACCCATGGCCCATGATACTCCGCCGCTTACAACCGGTTTACGGATTCGCCAGTGACGCATCCTGGGACCTTGGGCCATCATCGATGGCGCTGGGAGGCACACAATGAAAATCAGTCGCGATAAACAGACGAAGTTCTGGACGCTGACCTCGGACGCGCACGTGCTCTACAAGGGTCGTCGCAGTCCCTGGGACGACCCCACCATTATTCGGCAGGCGCAGCAGCGGGAAGAGGGTATTCGCGCCGGCGCGAGTAGCGCACCAAAGGATGCGCGCAGCGCGCCGAAGCGGGACTGACCGCGGGAAACAGGGACACCTGAGGGGACAGTGTACTTGTTCAGGTGCGGAAACTATCCCCGGAGCTAGGCCACTCATCGATGGCCAAGCCGCCACCGCGTAGCCCCGGGGATAGTTTCCGCACCTGAACAAGTACACTGTCCCAGTGAACCAACCCTCCGCACCCCCTGGGCAGCGCAGTCGCGGCACCGACCTGACCCAAGGGGACGTCGGACGGGGCCTCTTCCGGTTGACCGCGCCGATGATGCTGGCGGTTTCATCTTCGATCATCGTGCAGATGATCGAAATCGGTTTCATCGGCCAACTCGGCACCGATCAGCTCGCCGCTGTCACATTTACCTTCCCGATGACCATGATGCTGACGAGCATCGCGCTCGGCATCAGCATCGGCACCTCGTCGGTCATCGCCCGGCGCGTCGGCAGTGGCGACTGGGACGCGGTCAAGCGCCTCACCACGCACGGTCTTTTGCTCGTATTCGCGCTGCTGTCGGTGCTGGCGCTGATCGGTGTCGCCACCATCGAACCGACCTTCCGCGCCCTCGGCGCGAGCCCCGCGGTGATCGACCACATCGAGTCGTACCTGCTCATCTATTACCCAGGCACGGTGCTCTTCACCCTGACCATGGTCGCCGGCAGCGTGATGCGCGCGACCGGGGATGCGCGCGTGCCCGGCCTCATCATGACGGCCGGCGCTGGCCTGAACCTTCTCCTCGATCCCATCCTCATCTTCGGGTGGTTGGGCGTGCCTCGACTGGAGCTGGCGGGTGCTGCCGCCGCAATGGTTGCCTCGCGCCTGATCATGACGATGGTGCTCGGCTACTACGTCATCGTGCGTATGGAGTTGCTGGTGGATCTGCGCCAGTGGCGGTCCGGCTTCGCCCAATCGGCTCGCGACATTCTCCATGTCGGTTTGCCGGCCATGGCCACCCAGCTCATCGGGCCGATTTCGGCGGCAATCATCACCCGCATGCTCGCCTCGCACGGCCACGAGGTGGTGGCAGGGTTCGGAGTGGCCGGGCGCATCGAAGCGGTCGCGGTGATGCTGCTGTTTGCGCTGTCAGGTAGCATCGGGCCCTTCGTCGGCCAGAACTGGGGGGCCAATGCCAAGCCTCGCGTGCGGGAAGGCATGCGCGTCGCCTACCGTTTCTGCCTCGTCTGGGGCGCCTTCGCCTGCATCGCGCTGTGGCTGGGGGCCACAGCGCTGATCCCGCTCATCGACTCGCACCCAACAGTGATCGATGTCGCCTCGCAGTATCTGATGGTGGTTCCGGTCTCCTACGGCCTTTGGGGGGTACTGATGATGTCGTCGGCCGCATTCAACTCCCTCGGCAAGCCGATCCCCTCGACCATCATGGCGGCGACGCGCATGTTCGCGATCTACGTGCCGCTCGCCATGCTCGGCAACCAGTTGTGGGGTTACGGGGGAATATTCATCGCAACGGCCGTTGCCAACGCGGTCATGGGCTTCTGGGGCTACCTGTGGTTCAAGCGTGTCTTCTTCAGCGCGTGAATCGATCCTGCGCCGAATTCTGACGATACCCGCGGTGTTCGTTGCCATGTTGCTGGTTGGCCTGAGCCTGCCGCTGCTGGTGCCGGCTGCCCTGCTGCTGTCCATGCACAGTGCGATGCGCGGCGTGGCCCGCACGGTGGCTTTCATCTTCTGTTACCTGTGCTGTGAGGCAGCGGGTATCGTGGTATCGGCGTGGCTGTGGGTCGTCTACCGCGCGCCGCAACGTGACGATCACCGATGGCCTGCGTATCTCGACGCCAATCACAAACTCCAGTGCGCCTGGGCAGCGGCGCTCAAGCGCGCCGCCGAGTATCTCTTCGACCTGCACTTCGATGTGCGCGGCATTGAAGCCCTGCGCGGCGACGGCGCGATCATGATGGCCCGCCATGCCAGCATGGCCGATACGGTCATTCCGATGGTGTTTTACGCGATTCCGAACCGCATTCGCTTGCGCTATGTCCTGAAGAAGGAGCTGTTGTTCGATCCATGCCTCGACATCGTCGGCAATCGCCTCCCCAACTGCTTCGTCGATCGCCACGCCGAGGATGGCCCCGCAGAGGCGACGCGCGTCGCTGATCTGCTGACAGACCTTGCACCCGACGAAGGCATACTCATCTTTCCGGAGGGAACACGGTTTCTGCCCGAGCGCCGGGCGCGCGTGCTCGAACGCCTCGCCGCCATCACACCTGCAGACGAAATGGCGCGGATGCGAGCCTGGACCGATCTGCTGCCGCCGCGACGCGGCGGGCCGCTTGCGCTGTTGCGCAACAACCCCGGACGCGACCTGGTGTTCTGCGCCCACACCGGTTTCGAAGGTTCCACGCACTTTCGCAATCTTGCCAACGGCGCTTGGACCGGCGCGCGCATCCGCATCCGCTTCTGGCGCATCGCGCATGGCGACATTCCGACTGTGCAGGATGCGCAGGCGCGCTTCCTGTTTGCCCAGTGGGATCGCATGCAGGAGACTGTCAGCGACCTCAAGGGTATGGAAGACACTGATGGACAAGAGCGAGTTCTACCGTAACGCCCGTAGCGACCTCACGGGTCCGCTCTGCGGGATTACCGTGGTCGAGGCGACAACCACCTGGGCCGGGCCAATGGCCGGGTGCATTCTCGCTGACTTCGGCGCCCGCGTGATCAAGGTCGAACATCCAGCCGGTGAAGTCGCCCGGCGACTATTGCCTTTGATTCCGGGGTCGCGTGATCGCCTCTCGGTTGCCAATGAGACCGTCAACCGCAACAAGGAGAACGTCAGCCTCAAGCTGTCGACGCCGGCAGGACGCGACGCCTTCCTGAAGCTCGCGGCCACCGCCGACATCGTCATCGAGAACTTTCGGCCCGGCACGCTCGACGAGTGGGGCGTGGGCTACGCGCACGTGCACGCCGTGAACCCCGACATCGTCTACGTCTCCATCAGCGGCTACGGTCAGTTTGGCCCGATGAGCGATCGCGTCGGCTATGACCCGGGTGCACAGCACTTCGGCGGCTTCACTTCGCTCAACGGTGAGCCGAACGGTACGCCGGTCAAAGCACCCACCTACCTCGGCGACGATCTTGCTGGCGTGCACGGCGCCCTCGGCGCGCTGGCTGCACTGCGCCATCGCGACCAGAGCGGTGAAGGCCAACATGTCGATGTCGCGCTGCTCGACAGCCTCCTGTTCCAGAGCAACGGCAAACTGTCGGCCGGCGCACTGGATATCCCACTCGTGCGTTACGGCAACGAGTTCGATCTGGCTGCGCCGGTCAATGCATATGCGTGTCGCGACGGTCGTGTGTTCGCCGGTGTGCTGCTCGACACCCATTGGAAGGTGATGGTGCGGTTGCTCGGACGTGCTGAACTCGCCGATGATTCACGTTACGCGAGCCTCGGAAGCCGTATCGCTCACCGCCAGGAGGTCGATACGTTGCTGGCCCAGTGGTGCGCCGCGCGCAGCGTCGCCGACGTCGTGAACACGTTTTCCGATGCGGGTCTACCAGCCTGCCGTATCAACACATACGCCGAAGCCGCGCGCGAACCGCAGGTGCTCGAGCGCGACATGCTGCAACCGATGACCCTCGCCGATGGCACGCAGGCGCCGCTGACGGGGCCAGCGGCCAAATTCTCACGCACGCCGACGCGTATTCGCAGCGCGGCCGAAGCGCTTGGAGCATCGACCGACCGGGTGCTGAAAGAACTCGGATACTCGAGCGAAGCGATCAGTGCGCTGCGGCAGGAAGGATCCATTTAGCCCAACTTCCGCCAGAGCGGAAGTTGGGTTAGCCAATGCCATTCGGGGGCAAGCCCGCCCCCACAAGATCCGTCCGACGCTACGCCTCACCGCGCGTCAACGTGATTCCGCCATCCACGGCCACCACTTGACCCGTGATCATGCGCGCGGCGTCGGATGCGTAGAACACCGCTAGGTTACCGATGTCCTCCGGTGTTTGTTCGCCGCCTAGCGGCGTCATGCGTGTCACCACCGATTCGAAGATCTGCCGCGACGTCATGTTGGCGAACTCCGGCTGGCTCAGTTGCATGCGCGCGGTCAGCATTTCCCACGCGCGGGTCCATAGCAGCCCCGGGCAAATGCAGTTGACCCGGATGCGGCGTGGCGCGAGCGCGAGCGCAAGCGTCCTGGTCAGATGCACAACGCCCGCCTTCGCGGCGCCGTAGGCTGGCAGATCCGGACTCGGACCGAGTGCAGCGATCGATGCGATGTTGACGATGCTGCCACCGTCGTTCATGCGCGTGATCGCCGCGCGCGATGACGAGAACGCGGTACGCAGGTTGTAGATGAGTTGCTCGTCCCACGCGGCGTCCGCCATCATCAGCGCAGGTTCGCCGTGCAGATCGTAGCTATCGAGGTTGAGGCCGCCGATGCCTGCGTTGTTCACCAGCACATCGAGGGCGCCGAGTTCGCGCGTGACCCGATCGATGCACTGCGCCATCGATTCCTGACTGGCCGCATCCGCCACGAGACCGAGCGCCGGTGTGTCGAGAGACTCGGCAGTTGCGCGCGCGATCGATTCATCCAGATCCGTCACAGCGACCTTCGCACCCGCGCGCGCGAAGCAGGCCGCGATACCTGCGCCAATGCCACGCCCGGCTCCGGTCACAAGTACGGTCTTGTTCTTCAGATTCATGTCCCATTCCTCAGTTGCAAACGTGATCAGGGCGCGTCGCGATATATCTTCGCCCGCGCGCGGACAGGATCGAGCAGCGACCAGTCACCCTGCTCGACTTCGAACCCTTGCGGAAACGGTGGCCGTGGCTCCATGCCGAGGGAGCGCATCACGCGATTGTCGCGGTAGTAGCACTGCGCGATCAGCGCCACCAACACGCCCACCAGCGGAGAATTGGACGATCGAAAGCGCTCGCAGATGGTGGCCTGTGTACTCGCGTCTTGTTCTGCAAACGAGCCATCCGCAAGCGCGTCCAGCGTACTCAGCGCCGACACTACGGACGTCAAATTGGGGGTGAGCGTCGCCAGTACGTCCGCGAAGATGAGTTGATCATCCGCACCCGGGACACGGTAGTCTTCGCTTGCGGGAATCATGATGCGTGCGACCGCCCGCAGGGACTCACGCTGTCCGGAAGTCAGCGGATGATCATTGGCGATCAGATTTTTCTGCGTCATGTGTCAGTCGAACAGGTTTGCGATGCGCCGCTTTATGTTGTCGGCAACGTACAGTGCCAATGCCTGAATCGTGGACGTTGGATTCACGCCCGCACTCGTGACGAACACACTGCCATCGACGATGAAGAGGTTCTTCACATCGTGACTGCGACCCCACTCGTTCACCACGGAGCGGGCCGGATCAGTGCCCATGCGCGCGGTCCCCATCAGATGCCAACCGCCAAATTCGATCGGCGCATGCGTTGCCACCTCGCGCGCGCCCGCCGCCTTCAGCACTTCGACGCCGCGCGCCATCGCATGATCGAGCATGCGCCGACTGTTCGCGCTCAAGGTGTAGTCGATCCTCGGCGCCGGAATACCGTTTGAGTCCTTCAACGCCGGGTCGAGGGTGACGCTGTTGTGCGCCTCGGGGAGATCCTCGCAGATCGCCACCATGCCCGTGATGCGATTGAACCGCTCGCGAAATGCCGCGTGATGACCCGCGCCCCAGGGAATCTGGTTAGCAGCCATGCCGCCGAGCGCAGTCACGAGCGGACCGCGACCACGGGTGATTTCGAAGGTGTAGCCGCGCACGAAGTCGCGCGTCGGATCCGTTTCGTAGAATTCCTGACTCCAGATGCAATTGCTCGGCCCCGCGTAGCCGTCGAGCTCTTCATCGAACGTGCCGCTGATCGCGGCATAGGGGTGAAACATGAGGTTCTTGCCGACGAGACCGCTCGAGTTGGCGAGTCCATTCGGAAATCGCTTCGAGGCAGAGTTGAGCAGAATGCGCGGCGTGCCGATGCCATTGCACGCAAGCATCACGACTTCGGCCGCCTGGAATCGCTCGACACCAGCTGCGTCGTAGTAGATCGCGCCGGTTGCCATGCCCGCATCGCTCGACGTGATTTCCCGCACTCGACACTGCGTGCGCAGTTCGACCCCGGCGCGAATCGCGTGCGGCCAATAGGTGATGTCGGTGCTGGCCTTTGCGCCCTGGGCACAGCCGTGCAGGCAGTGACCCAGGTTGATGCACTTCGCGCGACCGGCATAGTCGGTGCTTGCCACCGCACTGTCGGATGGCCACCAGTGCCAGCCGAGCGTATTGAACGCGCGCGCCAACCGCGCGCCAGACTTGCCCAGTGGCAGCGGCGGCATGCTGGGTTGTTTGGGCGGATATGCTGGATCGCCGGCGAGACCGGAGATGCCCATCATGCGATCGTTTGCCGCGTAGTATGGCGCGAGCATCCCGTAGTCGATGGGCCAGTCCTCCGCCACGCCGTCGAGGCTCCGAACACGAAAGTCGGAGGGATGAAACCGCGGGAAATGGCCCGCGTAGAGTACCGTGCCCCCACCCACACCGTTGTAATTGGCGATCTTGATCGGTGAGTTGTCTTCGTTGATCGGGTAATCGCCCGCGTTGCGACGGCGGTTCGGATTGAAGCCGAACTCACCGAGTGCGCGCGCTTCGAAATCACGGCCGGTGGTCGGATAGTTGGCCGGGTTCGGCCACCCGCCCTGCTCGAGACAAACGATGCGCATGCGCGTATCGGCCAAGCTCCACGCCGCCGCCGCCCCGGATGCGCCGGCGCCGATGATCAGCACATCGGCAACATCCTGGTTCACGTCCGCTGGGTACCGCGCGGCACCAGGCGATGACGCTTGATCTTCCACAGCCCATTGATGCGGGCAAAGTCCGTCTCATAGGTGGCGTACAGCGTGAGCGTCGCGCCTTTGGGTTCCTTCATGAAATGTTGGGCCTGAACGTCGGTGCGCGCATGCGCGGTATCACCGGTCACCGTTGCCTTCTGCAAACCGAGCAAATGCTGTGTTGCCGCGTAGGCCTCGAGTGCTTTTTCCACAAACGCGAGCCAGGCATCGCCACCCATGATCGGCTGCGGCGTGAAATCGAGAATCTCTGCATCATCGGCGAAACAGGCGCGATAGCGCGCGAAGTCGCGCTCATCTACGCCCGATGTGTAGTTCAGCATCACATCCTGCAGTGCAAATCGATCGCTCGTCAGATCAGTCATGACATCGCTTCCTCAATGATATATCTAGCAGTGTTTCGGCCCGCGCAACGAGTGCATCCTGATGCGGCTGCAGCTCCTGCTGACCCATGTTGGCCAACATCGGTTCGAACGGGTCTTCCACATCGGACTTGATACCGGACAGAGTCTCCATCACGGCGAGTCCAAAGAACGGCACGGTCGGTGCGCTGTATCCGCCTTCGTGGCACATCACGATCCGGCCGTCGCATAGATCGTCAGCCGCGTTCATGAGCTTTCGCGTGAGCGACGCATATCCGCCGCTCGTCATCATCATTCGGCCGAGCGGATCGTAGGCGCCGCCATCGAACCCCGACGGCACGATGATGAGTTCCGGTCGAAATGCTTCCAGTGCTGGGATCACTACGCGGTCGTATACGGCGTCGTATGCACCCACGCCACTTCCCGGCGGCAATGGCACGTTGATGTTGTAGCCGCGGCCGGCGCCTTCCCCCACTTCCGCCAAGCCGCCGCTGTTGTGTGGAAAGTTGCGATCCTGGTGGATCGAGATCGTCAGCGCGCGTGGATCGGCATAGAAAGCTGCCTGCGTGCCGTTGCCGTGGTGGACGTCCCAGTCGACGAAGGCAATGCGCGACAAGCCGCATGCTTCGAGCGCATGCAGGCCAGCAACCGCCGCATTACCGAACAGGCAGAAGCCCATCGCAAGATCCGGCATGGCGTGGTGCCCGGGCGGCCGCACCAGGGCGTAGGCATTGCGCACCCGCGCGCCGATCACGGCATCGACCGCCTCGATCACACCACCGGCCGACAGCAACGCAATCTCGTAGCTGCCGCGCCCCATCGGTGTGAACGGGCCACCATCGACGAGTAACTGCTCGCTTGCCGCAGCGATCCGATCAATGTGGGTCTGGGTATGGAAACGTAAAAGTTCCGCATGGGTCGCGGGTCGCGGGTCGATGCGCACCAGCGAATCCGTTAGGCCGCTGGCATCCAACAGGTTCTTGAAGCGGCGCTTGGTGTCGGGGTTCTCGGCATGCTCGTAGGGTTCGACCGGATAGCCATACGGCATCACCCCGGCAAATGCACCGGTGTGATGCCACATGTAGCGCTCGTGCCAGACCAGGCCGGTAGCCATGTGCTAAAGCTTGAGCAGTTGTTTGCCGAGGTTCTTGCCGGTGAACAGACGATTGAGCGTGTCCGGAATGTTGTCGAATCCTTCCTGCACGTCGACCTGATTGACCATCTCGCCGCTCTGCACCCAGGCGAGCAGTTCCGGCACGGCGATGTGCGATCGATCCATGTAGTCGATCACGATGAAGCCTTCCATGCGCGCGCGCATGATGACGAGGTTCATGAGATTCACCGGTCCTGGCACCGGTTCGGTTGCGTTGTACGACGAGATGCCGCCGCACAGCACCACGCGCGCGCGCATGGCCAAGTGATTGAGCGCGGCTTCCAGGATGTCGCCGCCGACGTTGTCGAAGAACACGTCCACGCCCTTCGGGCAGGTAGCGCCGATGCGTGCATCGACATCTTCGTGCTTGTAATCGATCACGTCATCGAAACGCGCTTCTTCCTTGAGCCAGCGGCATTTGTCCGGGCCACCGGCAATGCCCACCACGCGGCACCCTTTGATGCGCGCAATCTGACCGGCAACGGAACCTGTGGCGCCCGCAGCACCAGACACCAGCACGGTATCGCCCTTCTTCGGCTTGCCGAGATCGAGCAGGCCCCAGTAGGCCGTCAGCCCGGTGACACCGAGAATGGACAGTGCAAGGGTCGGGTCGGTACCCGCCGGCAGCTTGCTGCCACCGAAGAAACCCTGCGCCGGATCGACGATGCAGTAGTCCTGCCAGCCGCCGGTGGTCTGCACCAGATCGCCCTGATTGAAATCCGGATGGTTCGACTTCACCACCTCGCCGATCGAACCCGCGCGCATGGGTTCACCGATGGCAACCGGCGGCATGTAGCTCGGCCGGTCTTCCATCCAGCCGCGCTGGGTCGGGTCAAACGACAAGTAGCGGTTGCGTACCAGCACTTCGCCCTGCTTCGGCTCCGGCACTGCTGACTCCCGGCGCTCGAAATTCGCTTTGGTCACCATGCCATGGGGCCGCTTTGCCAGCAGCCACTGACGGTTTACTTGTGCCATTGATGGAGTTCCTTACGGTTGAGTGTGTTCATCGAGAAATTCAACGCAGCGATGCCAGGCATCCGCGGCGGCTTCCGCACGATAGCTTGGCCGGCGGTCGTTGAGAAATGCATGGCCTGCGCCAACATAGCTCTTGAATTCGTGTGGCACGCCTGCGGCGGTGAGCGCTGCATCGAGGCGCTCGACGTCGGCTGGGCTCGGATTCGTGTCGTCGGCACCGTACAGCCCGAGTACCGGCGCCGTGATCTGAGCCGTCTGGTCGAGCGGCGAACGTCCATCCCCCCAGGCGAGGGCCGTGCTGCCGCCATAGAAGACGACGCAGGCGCGCACATCGCTGCCGTTGGCGGCCCAGAGGTACGAAAGCCTGCCGCCCATACAGAACCCGATCACGGCGCGTGGCAGGCCGCTATCAAGCGCTCTGTCCCAGGCGGCTGCAAGGTCGGTCAGCACCTCGGCATCCCGCAACAACGCCATGCGTTCAAGCGGCCCGAGATCCGGTTGGGTCTGGCGGTGATAGAGATCTGGCGCAACCGCGCGCAACCCGGCGTCTGCCAGCTTGTCGCAGATTGCGCGAATGAACCCATCGACACCCGGCGCGTGCATGCACACCAGCACGCCCGCCCGCGCCGCCTGCGGGCCCGCCACGTAACAGCGCATCGCCCCGATCTGCGTCCAGTGAGCCTGGGCCATAGTTCCCCCTTTCAGCTCCCATGGTACGCGAGCCAAGTCAGCGGCCAAAGCCACGGCCAACGGATAGACCCGGTCGCAGGCGCAGTCGGGTCAACAAAGCTGGTCACACCGGAACCGAGCGCTTATCCTGTCTTTTCTTCGCAAGCCCCCGCGGGCGACGCGGAGGACTGCAGCATGCATGACGTTTTCGTCAGTTACGCGCGAGCCGATCGCGACCGGGTGCGTCCATTGGTCGATCTGCTCGAGGCCAACGGGCTTTCCGTCTGGTGGGACGCGGAAGTATCACCAGGCAGCAAATTCGAGAACATCATCGACGACGCGTTGGTGGCAGCGCGTCTGGTGATCGTCGTGTGGACCCAGGAATCAATCACCTCGGATTGGGTGCAGGCCGAAGCGGGCGACGGGCTCGAACGGGGCATCCTCCTGCCGGTCCTGTTCGACGCCGTCCGCATCCCGGTCGCGTTCCGCCGTCAACAGGCCATCGACCTGCGCGGCTGGCCCGCCGAGTCCAGGCAGGCGGAGTTGACGCAACTGCTCGAGTACGCAGTGGCACGGGTGGGGCACGTCCAGACGACCCTCGAACTTCCCAAGCCCGACCGGCGCGTGCCGGCAGTGCGTGTTGGGTGGGCGGCCGCCGTCATTCTCGGCGCTTCTTATCTCGTCTGGTCACTGGCGCCGAATACGCGCGATCAACCCACGATGCAGACAGCACCTCGGGCCTCGATACTCGTACTTCCATTCACGTCGGTGGGCGCGGACACGACGGATGTGCGGCTTGCGGGCGTGTCATTCGAGATCGCGACGATTCTGCGGCGGGCTTCCGCGCTGCAGGTCACTTCCGAACAACAGGTCACTTCCTACCTGCGTGAACTCCTGGCTAGACCCACGTCGAAGGTATCGACAACGCATCGCCTGACAGGCGTACTTTCGCCCGATGGCGAATCCGGCACTCGCCTCGATGCCACATTGACGGAGGCCGCGTCCGGCAACGTCGCCTGGCAGGCTTCATTTCCACTGGCGCGCGGACTGCTACCGAAGACCGCCAAGCAAGTCGCCGATGCGGTCGCGCGTCACTTCAACGTGCCACTACCAGTGCTGAGCACCGACATCGACCACGGCATCTACCTCGACTACCTGAAGGCGAAATCCGATCTGCGAAACCAGGTCTCACTGACGGAACTGGAAGCCGCCAACAGCCAATTCGCCCACATCATCGCCGCGGAACCCCGGTTCGCGGATGCACAGGCGGCGTACTGTCGAAGCGAACTCGCGCTGTACCGCGAGACTCAGACGATCGCGCACTTCGAGAACGCGGAGAAGCACTGTCACCGCGCCAACACATTGAAGCGTGACGATCCGGAGATCTACGAGTCGCTCGGCGCTCTGTACCGCGAGTCGGGCATGCTGGTCGAGTCTGCCGACCATCTGCTGCGCGCCCTGACGCTCGCGCCATTCTCGACCAGCGCAATGCGCGAAATGAGTCAGACGCTGATCCGCCAAGGCAAATTCGATGATGCTGAGGATCAACTCAGACGTGCGCTCGAGATCGAACCGGACTACTGGCTGAACTACCGCGAGCTCGGACGCGTCGAATTCATGCGCGGCGAGTACAACGAGGCCGCCACGGCATATCGGATGGAATCGGAGCTGGTCTCCGACAACGCGCAAGCCTTGAACAATCTCGGCGCGGCACATTTTCTTGGGGAGCGCTTCGATGAAGCGATCGCCGCCTGGGAGGGGATCAAGGATCTCGATCAGAACGGTCGAGTGCAGTCCAACCTCGGGTCCGCCTACTACTTCCGACGCGACTTCGATCGCGCCGCGACGATGTTCGCACGCGCCATCGACGTTGCCCCACAGAATCATGAGTACTGGAGTGGACTCGGCGAAGCATTGCGCGCGGCTGGCAGCGAGGACGCACGACCAAAGTTCGAGCGCGCGCTGAAACTTGCCAGTGGCCGCTTGGCCATCAATCCCAATGATCCGCTCCTGCTGTCTGCAATCGCCACCTACCAGGCCGCGCTCGGCGACGAAGCCAGCGCGCGGGAGAGCGTGCGCAGACTGGAGGCGCTCGGAACGAACGACGTCTACGCGATGTACGACATCGCGCGGACCTACGCGCGACTCGGCCGACCGGTCGAAGCCCGCGCCGCTGTCGAAACACTTGTTGCCATGGGGTATTCCAAAACGCTGCTTGCTTTGGATGCCAATTTCGATGACATCAACCGGAAGGGAGACGGACCATGAACATCAATCATAGGACTCGGACGCTGTTGATTGTGCTGACACTGACGATAACGGCGTGCAATCCGACCTTCAGAGCGGCCTCAACAACAGATATTGACGTCAGGAGCAAAATGAAGGACGGAGAGGTGTGCGTTAAGTCCACTAAGACCAAAGTGAACAACTGTTCAGTGCACAAGGTCGACAAGTCCTGCAATCGGCGCGGCGATACGCTGGTATGGGCTTGGAAGGACGAGGGTGACGTGGACCCATTCAAGATCGAAGGGAAGCCCGGCAGTTCCTCACCGTTTCTACCGGACACCGCGTGCACGGACGCGGCGACGACCGTCACCTGTACGATCAACCCGGACACGAAAGAAGACATTTTCTTCTACAACGTGATCGTCAACCCCGGCGCCGCGAACGAGTGTCCGTATGACCCGAGGATATTGATCAACTAGTCTGATCGGGCAGTATCTGCCACAGGTTCTCGCTCATCACGCCGAGCCGCCGCTCGATCTCGTCCATCGCATCGAGAATGAGATCCTCGCGATAGCGGCGGCCGATGAGCTGCACCCCTGCCGGTAGATCGGCCGCAGTGCCGGCGGGGATCACGCCCGCCGGCAGACCGAGATAGTTGACGCCGACGCTGTAGATCGCGGCGCGAAACAGGTCGTGCACGTTCTTCTCGCCCTGCGCATCGTAGTTCCAGGGGAACGTCGGCCGCATCAGAAACGGACACAGCACGAGGGGATAGCGGGCAAGGAACTCACTCCATGTCCGCATCATGCGCGTGCGATCGGCCAGGCCTTTCAGATAGCCTTCGCCGTCGACCATGTGGCCAAGGGTGTAGGTCCAGTCGAATACGCGCTGGAGCGTCTCACTGCCATACTGACGCGCCGCCGGATCGAGGGTCTGTTTGATCTCGTAGGTGGCGACGTCGAACCAGCCGTTGGCGGCCTCGAGTATCGATGGCGTCTTCACTTCTTCGACCACGTATCCCGCTTCTTCCAGACACTCGGCCGCTCGCGTAATCGCGGCGTCGACCTCGTGATGCATCGGATAGCCATGGGTTTCCCGCGTCAGAGCAACCTTCACGTCCTCGGCCGGCCAGCCGTCGAATGGGGCCGGCACCCACCATGGATCACGGGGATCGCCCGCCGCCATGACGCGCGTCGCCAACCGCACATCGCCGACTTCCCGGCAGATGGCGCCTTGCACCGACATCAGCTGCGCCAGCATGCCGCGCTCGGCGGTGGCGCTCGGATTGAATGCAGGCACACGACCCTGGGTCGGCTTGACGGTAGTGACACCGCAGGCAAATGACGGAAAACGCAGCGAGCCACCAATGTCGTTGCCGTGATGAATCGGTCCGAACCCCGCCGCCGCCGCGGCACCAGCACCGCCGGATGAACCACCCGGCGACGCATCCTCGTGCCAGGGGTTGAGCGTGCGCCCACGCAACGGATTGTCCGTGGTCGCGCGCATGGAGAACTCGGGCGTATTGGTGCGACCGACAAAGATCGCGCCAGCACGCTTGAGGTTCGCAACGACCGGTGAGTCGGCCTTCGGCATGAGATTGGCGAACGCCGGCACGCCATTGGTGGTCGGATATCCGACCTGATCGACGTTCTCCTTGATGGTGACCGGCACGCCGTGCAGTGGGCCCAGCACATCACCGCGCTTGCGGGCCGCATCGGCCGCATCCGCTGCGGATCGTGCCGCTTCCGCCATCTCGACGGTGATCGCGTTCAACCTGCCATTGAGCCTTGCGATACGACCGAGCACGCTGTCAACGACCGCGCGGCTCGTGAAGTCGCCGCTGCGAATGCCCTGGGCGAGTGTCACGGCGCTCAGTTGCCAGTAGTCGTTCATGCGGTCACTCCCAGTTTAAGTACGCGGCGCGCGTTGTCGCGCAGGAACTTGGGCCACACGTGCGCCTTGAACGGCACACTCGGCATGTCGGTCATGATGCGTTCGACGGAAAGCCCCATCGGGAAGTAACCCGCATAGATGATCTTGTCGGCGCCGCGGGTGTTGGCATAGTCAACGATCGCCTTCGGGTAGTGCTTGGGCGCGAATGCCGAAGTCGAGTAGTACAGGTTCGGCCATTTCAGCATGAGCTTCACGGCGAGGTCTTCCCAGGGTTCGCAGCCATGTCTTGTCACGAACACCAGTTCGGGAAAGTCGTACATCACCTGATCGATGAGTTCGACCTTCTGCGGCCACATCGGGAAACGTGGCCCGGGCACGCCCGCGCAGGAAAAAACCGGTACCCCCAGTTCCACGCATTTGGCGTAGATCGGATACATGAGCGCATCGCCAATCCCCACCTGCGGGTTGTAGCCGGCATTGAATGCGGTGAACGAGCGCACCCCGTACTGTTCGTACTGCCGCACCATAGTACGGATCCCCTCCATGCCCTTGTTGGGATCGACGAAACCCTGACCCACGAATCGATCGGGATGATCTTTCAGCGCCTTCTGGCTGACCTCGTCACCGACGCCGATCACGCCGACTTCGATGTTGAAGCGGTCCATCTCGTGCAGCGTGATGCTGATCGGGTCCTTCGCGCCGTATAGCTCCTTTGGCACCTGCTTGAACATGTACTCGACCGGGAACTCGAAGTCCTTCGACCCATCTTTGAGTTGCTTGCGGATGAAGTCGTACTGTTTGAAATCGGATGCTGGAAATCCAATCATCGTGTCGACGATGCCGATGCCGGCGGGAATAGCCATCGTCAGACCCCGTACAGCGCGTTCTGAAACAGATAGCAGGTCGAGTCGCTGGGAATCTCGGCGCGCGTAAGAGGCACGTTCACCTGAGACGGACGCGGGCCATGTTGCGCCGCAAGCGGCGTGAGCTTGTCGACGTCGAATTTGTACAACGCCGCAGCATTGAGTCCCAGCACTTTGCGCCGCCGCGCCTCGGGCATGTCGGCGAACGTCAGCCGCAAAGACTCGAGGTTGTACGGAAACGTCCCTTCATAGTGGGGATAGTCATTACCCCACAACACGTGATCCTCGCCGACGTGCTCGATACCTGCGAGGTCGTCGGCGTTGGGAAAGCTCGCACCGTAGTAGCAGTTGCGCGCGGCGTATTCACTGGGCAAGTCCTTGAGCACCCACTGCATGCCTTCGTAGTTCATCTCGCCAATGGCGCCCGCCTTGAAGCCCATGTGAATGCGATCGAGCTGCTTCAGCATTGGCGCAACCCACGCACAACCGGATTCTGTGAGGATGTATTTGAGCCGCGGGAATTTTTCGTAGGCACCGCTCATGAGCAAGTGCCGCCAACCGGCCTGACAGTAGAAGGTGACTTCCGATATCCACAGCGCTTCCGGCACCGGCCCCTGTCCGTAGTCAGGTGAGCCCTGACCCGAGTGCTGATTGATGACGAGGTCATGATCCTGAATCGCAGCGAGCACCCGCTCCCACGCCGGATCGAACAGCGGCTTCAGCCAGGTGCAGTCCGGTGGAATCAGCGGCAGCAGCACACCACCGCGCAGGCCAGCCTTGGCAATGAATTCGATGTCCGCGATCGCCTCATCCAGATCGTTGGGGAGAATGAGGCCGATGCCGGCCCGGCGCAGCGGATCTTCGATGCAGAAATCCGCCAGCCAGCGGTTGTGCGCCCGAATGCCCGCGAGCGCGTACTCGTAGTGTTCGGGACGCGGCGGCTGAGCGGTAACGATGCTCTTGCGAAAGAACGGTGGCACGGTGTTGGGGAATACGACCTCGCCCACCACGCCTTGGCTGTTCTGATCTTCCGTGCGCACCGCGAGATCCCAATTGCGCAGCTTCTTGCGTCCGTAGTGTTCCTGGGACGGATTCTTGTAGCCGCCCCGCCAGTCATCGAACGCTTGCCGGTACTTGGGTTCCAGATATTCCCGGTACTGGGCATGGCTGCCGCCCGCGTGCGTGTCGGCGGTAATGAGCAGATATGGATCGTCGAACATCGCGTCTCCCACTGGCACTTGACCTACGCTGCCGAAGGCTCGCCGAAAGACGGCGGGCGGGCAAGTGCAATGGAATTCGGACGACCTCGAGCGCGGGACGCCAGGCGTCCATAGGCGCCTAGGATTGGCGCATCCCCAATTCAGGTGATTCGCGGGCTACACCCGTCGAGGAGAATTTCATCATTGGATTCAACATCTATGGAAGGTCTCCAAAATGATGAAGTTGCGCGATTTGACGCTGGCTACCGTATGTTTGGCTGCGCTTCCGGCATGGTCCGCTAATCCCGCGTATCAGGATTTTCTCTTTGCTGTCTGCGCTACGCCGACAGGCGCACTCGCCGCTCGCTGTGCCGAGACGGTCGGTGGCCTCGGCAACGTATCCGGCGACAGCGAGTCGTCGCTCAACCCGAGCCAGACGCTCAGCGGCGGCGACGGCGGATTGGCGGCTGC
>JBGSQB010000023.1:0-19272 GCA_041738285.1 Pseudomonadales bacterium
GCGCTCGGCGTCCCGATCGCTCCGGGCGAGGCGGTGCAGCGGTCTGAGGCACCAAGTGCGGCTGCGTTCACCGATGCGGTGATAGCTGCGGCAGCCCGACAGGTGCGCGGGGCCGGGGCCCTGATTCGCGGCTGCTGGGCACTCGCCGGTTCAGACACGTACGTCGCCACGGCGCCGCTCGATCAACCCACATTGAGGCGTTGGCTCGAGGCACGGCCACATCAGGATGCCTACCTCGTCGAGCAATTGCTGCCGGTGGTGGCGTCACCGAACGTACAGTTGTGGGTGGAGCGCGATGCCACGGTGCACATCAATCTGACCAGCAATCAGCGTCTGACGCCGGGCCTTGCCCATGTTGGCAATTGCTATCCACACCAGACACGCTTTGCGGCAGAACTGCGATCTGCGGCCACGGCGATGGGGCGGTGGCTGGCCGATCGTGGCTTTCGGGGGCCCTTGGGCATGGACTTTCTCGAGACGATCGATCCCATCACCGCGCGACCCGCGCTCCTGCTGGCCGAAGTCAATGCCCGCTTCAACGCTGCAAGCTACGCGGCCGGCGCCTGGGAAGCTGTGAATCGGCGGCGCCAGCGCGCCGGTCAGCCGGTACTCCCGGTATGGATCTCGAACAAGCGACTGCCGACTCGCCACCGCTCGTTTCAGGCATTGGCACGCGCACTCGGCGACTTGCTGTACGCCGACGGCAGCAGCGGTGGCGCCATTCCGTATCACACGGCGATGCTGCTGCACGGCAACGTCACCATCGTCATCCTTGGCCAGAACTCGGCGCACGCTGCCGCGATCGAAGCGGCGATCATGGGACGGCTGTGATCGTGACCGTGCCCAAAGCGCCGCAATTGGCAGTGGCTCTTCCATCATGTGCGGCATAGTCGGCGAGCTGCATCTGGCGCACCCGATGCCCATCGACGGCGGGCGGTTGTGCGCTGCCAACGACCTGCTGCGGCATCGTGGGCCCGACGACTCGGGCTTTTACGCAGGAGTTGGCATTGGGTTGGCGATGCGCAGGCTGAGCATCATCGATGTCGATCACGGTCAGCAACCCATGAGCAACGAACGCGGCACGCTGCACGCGGTCTGCAACGGTGAGATCTACAACCACGTAGCGCTGCGCCAAGCGCTGCAAGCCATGGGCAAGCGATTTCGCACGTCTGCCGACACCGAGGTACTCGTGCACGGCTATGAGGCGTGGGGGCGAGACGGTCTGCTCAAGAAGCTGCGTGGCATGTTCGCTTTCGCCATCTGGGACGACGAGGCACGCACGCTCTTGCTCGCGCGCGATCGCATGGGCATCAAGCCGATGTACTTCACCAGCTATCGCGACCGTCTCTGTTTTGCATCTGAGATCCGCAGCGTGCTCGCGCTGTCGGGTCTGCCGCGTCGCACCGACCGGGCGGCGCTCGCGCTGTACATGCGCATCGGCTTCGTCACGTCTCCTCACACGATGCTTCAGGACATCCGCAAACTCCCACCTGCGCACTACCTGTGGGTTGAGCATGGAAAGTTGTCGGTGCGCGAGTACTGGCGCCTCTCCTACGAGCCCACCAACCACAACTCACCCGCGGCCATCATCGACGAATTTCGCGCGCGCTTTCAGAATACGGTCGACGCACATCTCATGAGCGAAGTTCCGCTCGGGGCCTTGCTGTCCGGCGGCATCGATTCCAGTGCAACTACGGCGTTCATGGGCCGCAGCCTTCAGGACCCCGTGCGAACCATCACAGTTGCGTTTCCGGGATCGGGACTCGATGAAGCTGCATCCGCGCAGGCGACGGCCCAAGCGCTCGGGACGAGACATCGCACGATCGAATTCACCGGCGACACCATGGCCGATTATCCCGCGGTGATCCGTGCTCAGGAGGAGCCTTTTGCGCGGCCGACCCACGCCGCGCTTCATCACCTCTTTCGTGCCTGTCGGGCGGAGGGGCTCAAGGTGGTGATCACGGGTGAAGGTGCCGATGAGCTGCTCGGTGGATATGCATGGCACGCAGGCAGCACCATCGACCGGCTGTTGTCGGCCGTACACAACCGCGCGCTGAGTCGTGCGGGCGGAGTCGCGCGCAATGCGCTGCGCAGGCTGCGCGGCGTACCGGTGTCCGCGCATTTGCGCTTCGAGCGAGACATCCGCATTGGTGACCGTGAATTCGGCGAGCGTCTGCTTGCAGGTGACGCGCGGGATGTTCAGGGCGGCCAGGCGATCGTCGACGGTTGGAGTGCGTGGCTGACGGGCAACGCGGGTGAGCCGGAGTTCGGTCAACGTCTATGGCTGCAGTCACGCACACGAATGACGGACTACATCAACCACGGACTCGATCGGCAGAGCATGGCGCACTCGGTCGAGGCGCGGCCGCCCTTCTTGGATCACGAGTTGTGGGAGTTCTGCGCCGCGTTGCCGAACGACCTGAAGATGCGCGATGGCGTCGCCAAGTACCTGCTGCGTGAAGCGAGCCGGGGCATTGTGCCTGAGCCGGCGCGGGTGCGACCCAAGCTGCCGCTGAGAGTACCGTTCGAGCCGTGGCTTGCGCGCGATCGCTTGCCGGAATGGGCGGAATGCGCATTGACGGAGAGACGACTGAAGGATGTCGGGTTGTTCGATCCGGCGACGGTGTTGGCCTTGCGGCGCGGCGTTCAGTCGGGTGACCGTCGCCATGAGACGTTGCTGTCCGCGGTGCTCAACGTGCAGGCATGGGCCGAACTCGTTCTGTAGCAGAACCGCCCGCACCAGTGCGAGCCGCGTCGACCGTGCTCGGCGCTCACAGTCATCGGACCCACCGGCAGGCGATACGCCTCAACCGCTGCCCTTCGGAGGCGGGCGACCCTGTGGCCCGATGCGTTGCGGCGCGCCGTCCGCACCCACCGGTAGTGTGGTCTGACGTCCGAACCCGCCGTTACCAATGGGTACCCAGCCATCCGTGCCGGTCTGCGCGGAAGTCGTGTTGGGTGTTGCGCCGCTGCGGCGCCCGGATACCTGGGCGCCAGTCGAACTGGACCCGCTGACCAGATTGCCGTCCGCGCTGACGCGCAGCGTGTCGACGAATCCGTTCTGCCAGATTACGGTGTAGGTTGCAGTGTCCGGCGCGCACGTCCAGCTGCCGCTGGCCGGCGGAATTGCGTTGCTGCCGGGCGACCAACTGACGCGACCGCCATTCGCGAAGCCGACTTGGCCACCGATCGACCAGGCCCAGTCACCGAGGATTCGCTCACAGCCACCGCTACCCAATCCGCCGGTGAAGCGGCGTGTTGTGTCATCGACCTTGCCCATTGCATCCGCGCTGGCCTGAGCCACCGCCCCCGTCATGGCCTGTTGGGAACCATCGATTGTCGCCATCATCGCGGCTTCGCTATTCGCCGCGGATTGCTCGACGGTCGCAGCTGTCTGGTCGGCGGTGGATTTTCCGATGTTTTTCACGCCCTGAACGAGTCCTTTACCTGCGTTCTTGATGCCAGTGCCAATGCGCGAGAAGAACCCCTTCTTCTTCTCCGGTGGCGCTGATGGGGCAGCTGCCACCGTGGGCGCGCCGGCAGAGGGCGTCGATACCGGCGCGGCCGGGTGCAGGTCGGGCGCGGGCGTGTCCTGAGGGGAAACCGCGAAGAAACCTGGTGCGCTGGCCTCAGGCGCGCCGACGCGTGACCAGTGCACTTCACCGGACTGCGCGCTGGCAAAAAGCAATTCATCGCCATTCAGGGCGACGGTGCCATCCTCGCGACCGCCGCTGGTGTCGTTCAGCGTAATGCGATCCCCCGCGAGGGAATAAGCCCCTTCGCGCACCGGCGCGCCGGCGCGCGCGATGACGAACGCCTGGTCGGTGAACGTAAGCTCGAATTCCGTGTGCGGTCCGAGACCACGCCACCGTCCGATCGGATTGACGTTGATTCCCCCGCCTGACACAGCCCAATCAACCGCGCCGTCGATGATGGGGTCGGTCACAGTGGTGAGACTGGCGTCGACCACGACGAAGCGTCCGAAACGGTCGAGCGTGCCATGTACTTCGCTGGTGCCCGCATCGATACCGGAACCGGCCAGACGTTCATAGCCGTGCTCGGTAACGCGCGCGATCACGAGATTTGGCGTGGCCTGCTCGACGGCGATGGCAAGCGAACCCGGAAACGTGAGGGTGGTCGATTCCGGTGCGACGATGATGACGGGCGAGCGTGCCTCCGGAACGGTCTTACCCACACCGATCGTGACTGCAGTGTCCGTGTCGACCGCCGATGGAGGAATTGAAAGCACCAGACTCGGTGCACCATCGTGAAAGATGATGGCGCCGCTATTGGGTGAGACTTCGCCGCTGACCAATGTGTCGATCATGTCGTGTTCGGCATCGGTCCCGGATCCAGAATCCTGCTGCGAGCAGGCGTAAAGCAGAATCACCGCGAAGGTTGCGATTGTCTTCTTCATGGTTGTCGTCTCCAGGTGAGATTCCCACGGAACCCGCTCCAATCCGGCGTTTCGAACCGGTCATTTGCTGCTAACTGCTCGATGATGAGGTCGTTGTCGATACGCGAACCGATGCTGCGTGAATCGCTCACCAACTGATCCGCGAGGTGGATGATGACGCGGTCGTAAGTGGCGCGCGGCGTCTCGAGATAGCCGTTCCCGGACAACGCCCAGATGAGCTGACTTGGACCACCATTGCGAATGCGCCAGAGCATGCGTGCATCGCGACCTTCGTAGCTGCCGATGGTTTCCCACAGACCCACGAGCCGCGGATCGATCGGTACCTGAGGCCACGGACCGGCATCGGTTGCGCGATCAGCGAGCGCTCCGGGCGTGATCAGCGACGGGTGAATCTGCACCGGCGCACGGGTGGAACGCCACTGCGCGGTGAGCACGCCGGAGGTGACGAGGCGTCCGCTACGGGGCACGTCGAAGCCACCTTCGAACAATGGTCGACGCGCGCGCGTCATGTAGTCGAAGCGGGATCCTTCGGTGCTCAGTACGCCGACGATCTCTCCCGCCATCTGCAGGTTGACGGAATGATCCGCTCGCACGGTCAACATCAACGCACGGTCATACAGCTGCGTGTTCCAGCTGCCGACCAGTTGATCGGCCAGGCTTGCGCGCGACACGACACCTTGCCCTTCGACCACTCGAGTGACTGCCAGGCGTCCCAGACTCTGAATTGCCTTTGCCGGGTCGCGGCCACCCCACAGACCGAGTTCGATCAGGGTGTCGCCCAGCAGGATCGTGAGCGAGGCCACGCCGGAACCGGGCAGTTGGAAGTAGGCCTCATCACCCAAGCCGGCGATCGGTGTCTGCTGATTGCGCGCCGCCATGGCCATGACGCCACGCTTGTCCCGAAACGGACTTTCGTCGATCTGAATGCGCATGCCGGCGGCATTGCTGCCTGGGGATTGATAGGCGCATGCCCAGGTGCGGTTGCCACTCGTCGCAGGTGGTGGTCCGGGCGCGAGCGACACGGCCATCGCCTGTTCGGCGTCGCGTTGGGCAATGACGGCACACGCATCCACCGCACGCACGGTCTCGACGCTCGGATTCAGCGCGAACACCTGTACCTGATCCCGCGCGTGCAACGGAGGCACGATGCGCCACGCCCAGTCGGTGAGGTCTTCGCCGGGTACGCCGCGGTGCTTATAGTCCTCGATCGCGATCGATTGCGGTTGAGTTGATGTCATGCCCCTTGCCTGCGCCAATGCCACCGCCGCGGGGAAGTCCGGAAAATCGGGCAGCGGCCGCGTCGCATCACAGTCATCCGTGGGCTGCTCCGGAAAGTCGTGACCACCCGGGGCGATGACTTTTGCGCGCTGCACGGAAGGGGAACACGCCATGATGTGCAGTTGCACCTGACCCGCTGGAGTCGTGATATTGCCCAGCACGCCCGCATGAGATGCGACCAACTCCGCGCTCACGCCCCGCAGAATGGCATCGCTGTGCCAGGCTCGCGCCGTCGCGAGCGCTGCCTTGGCCATGTCGGGCACGCCCTCCAGTGGCCACGTGTTTTCGGTCAGCGCTGGCGCGGTGGGCGTGGCAACGCCGGGCATACTGGGCAGAACGGGTGGGGCGCCATCGAAGGTCGGTAAGGTGCCTGCACGCTGCCAGATGATCGTGCCGGCCGCGCCGGTGGTGACCCACGTGTTCGGCGTCGACAGTACATAGGTGCCGGAATCGACGGTGCCCGTGTCGGTCTCCCGCCGAAACTCGCCGTCACGTGCTTCGAGTTCCCCGCGTTCAGGGGCCAACGGCGGGAAGCCTACAAATGTGGTGATGTAGCCACCATCTTCGTCGATGACGATGGTGGCGGTGAGCATGCCGCCCGGCGTGGGGATGAGTGCGGTCCAGGCGCCGACCACTGTCGAGTCGACCGTGGAGCCGCATGACGCCAGCGCCACCAAACCGAGCGTGATCAAGACTCGCAGTGCCGCGCGTCGAATCCGCACGGTGGTCTTCCGCCTCCCGAGGGATAGCTACTCTAGCGCGTCCATGGCCGTTGGCAATCCGGCGCATCCGAAAACCCCGGCCGACCGATGAAATCTGCTTCGACTTGGCGTTAGCATTGATCACGCGCTGTGTGGGGAGGATGGGCACATGGCATTTCGGCGACACCTGTTCGCATGCGCAGCCCCGGCTCATGTGCTTGCTTCATCCGCAGCGCCCGCGATGGAAGACACCTTCGCTTCGAGCGGCACGCGCGATTGCGGATCGGCCTATATGGCCTGTACCGCTGCGAATCATCTCGCCGAGACCACGAACGCCCGGTACCGCGCCGCGGGTGAAAGGTGCGCGGGCCAACTCGATGCAGCGCTCGCCTACGAAGACCAACTCAACGCAGCGTTGCCGGCCTTGGCGACGAAGACGGGTGAAGCCCGCGACGCCTACTACGACGGTACCGTCAACCCGCTGATCCATCAGCGCGGCGATGCCATGGACGGCTACCGTGCATGCACCAAGGAAGCGATGAGCGATCCGCGGCCCGCCGACTACCCGAAGTCCGACGTTCTGCTGAGCACCGGTATCAGCAACGATGTCGGCACCGCGGATCGCATGGCGGCCGACCTGCAGGAGATGGTTGCTGACGCCGCCGACAACGTACTGTACAGCGGCGACCGTTTCATGATCGGGGTACTCGATTGGGCGTCCGAGACGGCCACGTTTCTCGCTCAGGAACCCGGCAAGCCCATGGAGCAGATCGTGCAGGGAACGGGCACGCTGCTGATGGACACGATCCCCGCCTATCTCGCCAACAACAATGCCGACAATCACCAACAGCTCTACGAAGCGGCGGCCAAGTCAGTGGGGGACTTTCAGCGTGATCCTGCCTATCACATCGGACATGCGGCGCCGAACATGATTCCGGTCGGCGCTGTCACCCGCGCCAAGGCGCTGGCAAGCATTCAGAAGGCGAGCAGCACCTTGAAGCGCCTGGGCCGACGCAAATCGCTGCCGGGTGGTCTCGAACCCGAAGTGCGCAATCAGATCGCGAAGCGGCCGTCAGCCACGCGCAACCCGCCCCGTGGTGGTGACTATGGTGCCGGCCCGCCGCCCGGCACGGATGGCTATCCATTGGATCGTCCGCCGGCTTCGAGTGCCCCATCGACAACGGCCGCGCCATCGTCAAGGCCGTCGGGTCCGGACATGAGCGATGTGCCACCACCACCCTCGTCGTTGATGGACAGCATTCCGGCGAATCCGTATCCCGGTTGTCCGAACTGCTTCTACGCCCAAGTCGTCAACGATCTGCGCGAGTACTACAAGCAACCTTTCAGCGCGCCCGCGACCAACGCCGGTAGCGTATCGAATCAGTGGGCGATGCTGCGCGAAGTGTATGGCCGCGGCGATGCCAAGAATCCGTACCACGGCACCGGCGGCCTGCAACGTCACGCTGCGGGCGTGCCGGTGCGCAGCAGCCAGGGCAGCATCGAGCGGGCATTGGCAACTGCGGCGGAGCGAGAGCGATTTGTCGACGTCCACGGCAAACCAGTCGCGCCGAACCCAAGGGGTATGGTGATCGTCGAATGGAAGGATGGCGGCGCACACGCCTTCGACGCGAAGTGGAACCCGCGCACCGGTCGCGTGGACTTCACCGACCCGGCGGAGTTCGGTGCACCCGCCGGCCCCTACTTCGCCGATGCATCCACTGTCTGGTTCTATCGCCAGCGCTGACAGCGCGTTGATACCCGCTGCCCAGGCGATGGAATTCCCACGCTCGGCGGTATCAGCCGCCCTTGGGCAGCGCCGGCACACCCGCTTCGAGGGCAACCCAGGGTTGCTTGGTGTCGCACCAGGCGTGGAACATCGGCTTGAAGCCCGAGTTGTCGTCGAGCGTCCCGGTCTTGAGAAACAGGTTATCCGGCTGCGCGGCAATGGCCGAGTAGATCGGGGAACCGCAAGTGCCGCAGAAGTAGCGCTGCACCGTGTTGCCACTGGCCGTGTCGCTGTCTTCGAACAGCTTCGGCTTGCCCGCAGTGAACTTGAACTCAGATTTGGGGACTGCAGCGAGCGTAGAGAACGCAGAGCCCGCCTGGCGCTGGCAGTTCTTGCAGTGGCACACGCCGGTCATCGACGAGGCGTTCTTGAATTCGTACTTGATCTGACCGCAAAGGCATCGTCCAGTGATCGACATTGGCACTCTCCTGATTGCTGAATATCCAAACCTATCATGGTGCATCGATCGGTTGGTTGGCAGCATTGATGGAGCGCGTGCCGCGCGCTGCCGTCGGATCTGGCTCGCTGCGGTGCCGATACCTCCCTCTAAATCAATCGCTTAGGGCCGATCAATCGGCGTTCTGGACGTTTCTTGGCGACGTCACGAACAGCGCGTGACAGCGCTTGCGCCGCCCCCCATTCAGCGCGACGATTCGCCGTCCTTCTTCGCGCAGACTGGGTACGCGACCACCAACCATTTCGATGTCGACTGATCTGTACTCAGCCGTGCCCGGATGCCGCGCCGCTCGCATTGGTACTGCTCAATGGGAGGTCCGTTGTGACGATTCCACGACTGCTCGTACTCCTGGTGTCCGTCTGTTTACCGCGACCAGTACTGGGCGAGTTCATGGAAACGGAGATACCGGGCGTTGCTGCCGAAATCGCAGAACTGCGAACCAGTGGCGGTGTTACGCGATTGGCCATCCGCTACCGGAACTCGGGTCCCAAGGAGGCCTACACGAGTCGCTTCGAAGCCAACAAGCTCGTTTTGGTTGACGCGAAATCGAAGCAAAAACACTTGCCGATCAAGGATGCCAACAACCAGTTCGTTGCTGGCCCGATCGGCGATGCGATCGGTGGTGGCCGGATCTACGTAAAAATGCAGCCTGGCCAGGAGGCGATCGCATGGACCTACTTCGACGCCATCGCAGCTGGCACTGTGCTGAGTGTCGAGGTACCGCAGATGTTCCCGTTCGAGGATGTACCGGTGACCGAGGGCGTCGGCAACTTGTTCTCCGCCGACATCGCCCGCAGCACGCCCTTGGGTGCGATTGCGAGCCTCGTGTCAGCCAAACGTGCGGACGAGGCATTGAAGGCGCGACTGAAGATCGCGGCCGAGCCTGGCATGGAAGTGAAGCTGCGCAGCCCCTACTTCGAGTACCAGGACGTCTACCTGTTCGACCCGGTCAACAAGCGTCGCTACCCATTGCTCAAAGGCGCCGATGGCCTGTTCCAGGCATCTCCCACGCGCGCGGGTGGCAACAACTTTCTGCCGAAGTGGGACGCTCCCATTCTCATGAGCCTCACCTTTCAATCACCGCCAGACAGCGTGACTGCAGTCGACCTGGTGCTGCCAGACTTTCTACCCTTCGAGAACGTCGCCATTGTGGGATTTGGCGGCGCGGCCGCGGGTGGAATTGCCGCCGCCGGTGCGACGCTAGGGCTCGAGGGCGCGTTGAAGGAACTCGCCGCCGAGGTCACACCCGAGGAGATCAGGATTGATCTGGCAGCCGACGTACTGTTCGACTTCGACAAAGCTGAGTTGAAGACCGCTGCTGAGGCGCAGCTCAATCAGCTGCTCACTGTCGTCAACTCCCGCCCCGATGCGCAGGTTTCGATCGAGGGTCATACCGATGTGCGCGGCGACGATGCCTACAACCAGAGTTTGTCCCAGCGTCGCGCAGAATCGGTAAGGCGCTGGTTGACGCAACGCGGCGTCGCCGCGACGCGCCTCATCGCGATCGGCGCTGGGGAATCGCGTCCGGTAAACGCCGGTAGCAGCGAAGCGGATCACCAGGCCAACCGTCGTGTGGAAATCCGAATTCGCCGTCTCGCGAGCGACCCTCGAGCCAAGGCGGCTGCATCCCCCACTTCCACCGACGTGACGCTGGGGCCCGGCAACTGGCGGGTGCACGTCACCAGCACGACCAACGGGCAAGGATAGCCTGGCGGCCGAAGTTGCGGTGCTTGCGCGCCTCAACGCACTTGCGCGAGCAGTTCCTCCCGCACCTGTCGCGCGCGCGCATCGATTGCTGCGATGTCCGCGGCAGTGAAGCCGAGCGATGCGAGAACTTCCGCATTGCCCTCACCGAGCAGCGGTGGCCCGCCCTTCACGCTGCCCGGGGTTTCCGACAAATGCACGAGATTGCCAACTGTTCGCGTCGGCCCGAGCTGCGGCACGTCGATGGTGGCGACATAGTCGTTGACCAGGTTCTGTTCGTCCTCGAGTACCTCGTGCCAGTCGCGCACCCGCTCCCAGATCGCCTCAGGCTGTGTGCGCAGAAACGCATCCCACTGTGCTGCCGTCTTAGTGGCGAAGCCGCGTCTGAACGTATCGCGAATTTCTTCCGAGTCGCTGCCCGTGATGCCTTCGCCGAGCCGTTTGCCCGGTGTGTTCCAGCGCGGATCGACGGCATGTTCGGGCACACCGGCGAAGACGCAGATCGCGTTCCACGCCTCTTGGGTCATGGTCTGCGCCAGCATGATCGCGCCGCCGCAACGTGTGGCGTAAATGCCGTAACTGCCCTTGATGTTCGGATGATGGGAACCTGCGCGTTGCAGCCGCGCGCCGGTCATCGCCGTGTGGGTGAGTTCCCATTGTTGCAACCACAGCTGGGTGCCCAGTGCGCTCGTCTGCACCCGTTGGCCGAGACCGGTGCGTTCGCGCGCGAACAGCGCAGTCAGGGTCGCGAGTGCGAGGTGCATCGCACCAGCCGTGTCTGCAACGATCGCACCGAGTACCACGGGTGGCGCATCCGGATGCCCGGTCATGTTCGACAGTCCGCCACGTGCAACGGCGGCGCCATCGAGCATGGCTTTTCCTGCATCCGGCCCGTGGGGGCCGAAGCCATTGACGGAAGCGTAGATGAGCCGCGGCAATCGCGCATGCAGTGCATCGTAGCCAAGGCCCATGCGCTGCAAAGCGGATTCCCGGTAGTTGGTGATGAACACGTCCGCCGTGTCGATGAGTGCATTGACCGCCCGCCGACCGAGTTCCGTCGACATGTCGATGCACACCGAACGCTTGCCACGGTTCACCGCGACGAACTGCGGGCCGAGCGTGCCTTCTGGCGTTGCGTTGTCGTGCCCGCGACCGTAGCGGCTGGGATCGCCAATGGGCGGTTCCACCTTGATTACGTCCGCGCCCATGTCGCGCAGGTACAGCGCAGCGGCCGGCCCCTGCACCGCCAGGGTCATATCCACCACACGGATGCCAGTGAGTGGTTCGGTCATGTCACGACTTCGCGGCGTTCTGCTGCACCATCATCGATCGCAGCTGCCGCGCCATGCGCAGGAAGTCGTGCGGGTAGCCCAGGTGCGGCTCGCTCACCGCATCGATGCGCTCGATCGCATCGGTCGGCAGTGTTACGTCGAGCGCCGCGAGGTTGTCCTTCAACTGCGCCTCCGACTTTGGTCCGATGATGGGCGATACGACCCCCGGCCGCGCGAGGTTCCACGCGAGTGCAACTGCAATGGGCGACCGGTCGAGCTTGCCGGCTTCGTCGAGCACGACTTTCACGATCTCATGGTTACGCTCGTTCAGCGCGCGGGTGCGCCAGATGCGTTGGAACGGCCCAGGTGCGGCGAAGCGTGTACCGTCACCCGGCTCTTCGCCGGGCTTGTACTTGCCGGTGAGCATGCCGCCGGCGAGCGGGCTCCACGGAATCACGCCGAGGCCGAAGCGCCGACACACCGGCAGAATCTCCACCTCGATGTCGCGGGTGAGAATGCTGTACTGCGGCTGCAGACTGACGAGCGGTTCCCAACCGCGCGCGTCGATGATCGAACAGGCTTCGACGATCTGCGCCGCCGTCCAGTTGGACACGCCGAGGTAGCGCACCTTGCCCGCGCGCACCAGATCGTTCAGCGTCGACAGCGTCTCTTCGATCGGCGTGTCTTCATCGTAGCGATGCATCTGATACAGATCGATGTAGTCGGTGTCGAGGCGCTTCAAGCTGTCGTCGCACGCCTTCATCACGTGTTTGCGGCTCGACCCGGAATCGAATGGGCCCGGTCCGAGTGGCGACGATGCCTTGGTGGCGATGACCACTGCATCGCGGCGACCTTTCAGCGCCTTGCCGATGATCGACTCCGATCGCGTCGCGGAGTAGACGTTCGCCGTGTCGATGAAGTTGTGCCCGGCGTGAAGATAGGCGTGGATGATGCCGATCGATACCTTCTCGTCGCAGCCGAAGGAATCATTGCCGAAGTTCATGGCGCCGAGGCAGAGCTGCGAGACCCGCAGGCCCGAGCGGCCGAGATTTCGAAGTTCATGTGTCATTGGATATCCCCCTATTCAGTCGATCGGATCATAGCGGACCGTCTTGCATCCCGCGCGATGCTGAACGACGATCGAAGCGCAGGTCACGGGGGAGGCGACACAGATGCTGACCGCAACCGAGAATGAAACCCTCACGCAGACAGGGTCGCAGACACCGATGGGCCGCGTGTTTCGGCGCTATTGGATGCCGGCGCTGTTGTCGCGCGAGCTGCCCGAAAGCGATGGCCCGCCGCGCCGGTTGCGCCTGCTGGGCGAGGACTTCATTGCCTTTCGTGACACCACGGGCGAGGTTGGCATCGTGGAGCCGCGCTGCCCGCACCGCGGCGCCAGCCTGTTTTTCGGCCGCAATGAATCGTGCGGCATTCGCTGCAGTTATCACGGGTGGAAGTTCGACGTTTCCGGCGCATGCGTCGATGTGCCAACGGCAGCCCCTGAGATTGCCGAGCGCATCAAACCGAAGGCCGCAATTCGCGCGCTCACCGTGCGCGAGCAGGCCGGTGTCGTGTGGGCCTGGTTCGGAGATGGCCCCGCGCCGGCATTACCACAGTTCGAGTTCGCGAACGTGCCCGCGAGTCACTGCTTCGTGTCGAAGAAACTACAGCAGTGCAACTGGGCACAAGCCTGTGAAGGCGGCCTCGACACCGCGCATTTTTCATTCCTGCACGCCGGCGTGCAGAACGGTGAACGCGTGAGTCTCCTGGCCGCGGGTCCGTCGCCGAGTCCGCTCGCAACCGGAATGAACGAGCCGCCCAATATTGCGAGCTTCCGCTGGATGGTGAACGACGCCATGCCACAGTTCGAGATCATCGATCACGCTGCGGGCTTCGTCATCGGTGCCGCCCGTCGCACGGACTGCGACGATCGCTACTGGCGCTGCACCCAGTTCCTGATGCCGAATCATTCGCTCGCCCCCGGCAGTTGGCCGGGCGGCATGCAGCTCGGCAACACCTGGGTGCCGATCGACGACACCGCCTGCTGGATCTACTGCTACGCCTGGAATCCGGATCGTCCGCTGACCGACGATGAGACGACGCGTCTTGCCCACGGCAGCGGCATCTTCGCGGCGGTCGATGAGCGCTATGTGCCGATCCGCAACCGCGACAACGACTATCTCGTGGATCGCGACCTGCAGAAGTCATCGAGCTTCACCGGCATCGTCGGCATCTCCGAACAGGACGCCGCAATCGCCGACAGCCAAGGCCTCATCCACGACCGCACCCGCGAACTCCTCGGCCAGACCGATCTCGGCGTGGTGCGCTTCCGCCGCGCGATGTTCGACGCGGTGGCGAGCATGAACGGCGGCGGTGTTCCAAAAGGCGCCGATGCACCACACGCCTATGCGGTGCGGTCAGGTGATGCGGTGGCCGCTGGCTCGGTGAAATTCACCGACGTGCTGAGCGCACGGTTCGGGGGAAATTGGGGACAGTTGACCTATTTCGCTTCGAAATAGGTCAACTGTCCCCAATTTCCAACGGAGTGCACCACACGATGCCGAAACCCTGGATTTTCATGGGCGTGGACCGCTCACACTTCTCCGCCAAGCTGCGCCCGGCGGTGCGCTACAAACAGATTCACTGCATGGAGTATCCGCCGGACATTCACCTGATTCAGGCCCGCACCGGGGTTCGGTTCGTACCGGTGCTCTTTTCACCCGACGACGAAGTGTTCCAGGACACCACCGACATCATCGATGTGCTGGAAGCGCGCATGCCGTCTCCACCGCTGATCCCCAGCCATCCCATCGATCGCGCGCTATGCAGGCTGTTCGAGCTGTATGCCGACGAGTTCTTCCCCATGGTGTCCATGCGCACGCGCTGGGCGTATCCCGAGAATGAGCGGGAGCTGCGCCGAGCTTTTGCCGCGTTCAGTGGTTCCGAAGCCATGGGCGATGCCACCGCCAACCTGATGAGCTCCTACCTGCCGATGCTCGGCGTCACCGAGTCCACCATTCCAGCGATCGATGCGCACACCACCGACATGCTGGCGCGCCTCGACGCGCACTTCAAACAGCACGCGTTTCTCCTCGGCAATCGGCTGTCGCTCGCCGATTGCGCGCTGATGGGGCCGCTGTATGCGCACCTCTATCTCGATCGCGTCACGCGCCAGCAGCTGTACGAGTCAGCCATACACGTGTGCATGTGGATCGAACGCTGCAACCGACCGGTGCCCGAGCGCATGACCGACTGCTTCGATGGCAACTATCCCGACTCGCTCGAGCAGATCCTGCGTCTGATCGGCGCCGACGCGGCGCCGCTGCTGCGCGATCATCGCCAGGCGTTCGCCGATTGGGCAGCCAGTGCGTCGCGCGATGAACCCGCGGTTCCGAGAACCGTCGGCACCTATCGGACGTCGCTGCGCAATACACCGGTCGAGGCGGGCATCCGGCCGTATGTGAGCTGGAAGATGCAACGACTTGCTGACAGCGGCGATGGGCAGACGCTGAGCAGCCGCTTCAAGCAATGGCAGTGCGATGATCTGTTGGCGCCTTCCTCAGCGCCGCGGCTTACCAAGGATCAGTTCCAACTCGTTTACGCATAGGATTTCAACGTGCAGGATCGACCCACGGCAGAAGAGTTGTTGGCAACCCTCGGGACCTACCTCGAAGACGAGTTGATGCCCGCGCTCGATGGACCGCTCGCCTATCGCACGCGGGTGGCAGCAAACCTCGTGCGAATTCTCGAACGTGAAACCGCACTGGGGCCCGCGTCGCTGCGCCGCGAACGCAACCTGCTCTGCGGCCTGCTCGGCGCCGACATCGCACCGACCGATTCCCTCGAAGCCGACGTGCTTGAGCTCAATGGCAGGGTAGCAACCGCCATCGCGGCCGGCCGCATCGACCACGCGCACGCATGGCCGGTGTTGATGGAGATTGCGCGTGCCAAACTCGCCATCATCCGCCCCGGCTACGATGCGTGGGACTCCGCGGTGGAGTTGCCGTGACCGATGCTGTCCGCGATGGCCTCGCGCGTTTTCTCTCGGCGCAGTGGAGCCGCGATGTCGAAATACCCTGGCTCGCCGTGACCAGTGCGGGGGCACGCCGATTGAATGTGCTATTCGATGCCGATGACGGCACCACCCGCCACGAACTCGTGGTCACCGCGATTCCGAATGCGAACATCGAACTGACGCCGATCGTGCTGGAAGCACAGACGATTCAAACCGCGGAAGCAGCCGGCGTACCGGTCGCCCACGTCGTGTTCGCCAGCAGCGATGTGCAGTGGCTCGGCGGCGGCTTCTTCATCACCCGGCGCATCGCCGGCGAAACCGTGCCACGCCGGGTGTTGCGGCTCGTATCTCAACGCCAACACGGCGACGCGATCGCATCGAAACTCGGCCAGGCGCTCGCGCGCCTGCACGCCGTTCCCAACGATTCGATACCGCCGCATCTGGCACGACCCGAAAACGGCGACCCCGCGGCAACGTCACTGATGCGCTTGCGCGAACAGATGGCGACGTTGTTGCAGCCATCACCGGTCTTGAGTCTCGGTCTGCGCTGGCTCGAAGCGCGCAAACCATCGAAGCCGAAACGCTGCGTGCTGATCCATGGCGATGCCCGCAACGGCAACCTGATCATTTCGCAGAACGGCCTCGAAGCGCTGCTCGACTGGGAAGGCTCGAGCGTAGGTGATCCCATGGCGGATCTTGCATGGCCGTGTGTGCGGACGTGGCGCTTTGGCGAAGACGCGAACGAACTCGGCGGTTTCTCGGGTCGCGCACCGATGGTCGCGGCTTACGAGGCCGCGGGCGGCAGCTTCGATGCCGAGCGATTCCATTGGTGGAAAGTGCTTGGCACGTTCCGCTGGGCGATCGGCCTCGCGGGACAGGCGAAAGCCCACATCGACGGCTCCGTGCCGAACATCGTCATGGCCGCGAGCGGCCGTCGCGTCGGCGAACTCGAATACGATCTGATGTGTCTGCTGCGGCCGCAGGGTCGGTAGTACGGCACTTGGTACGCTGTGGGAGCGGGCTCGCACGCGAACAAGTGCTTGAGTTGTCTGGATGAACTCGCGGGCAAGCCCGCTCCCACAATGCTTTCGACAAGCGGTGTTTCCTGCGTAACGTCCTCGGCAGCTGACCTACGGGTTCGGTGTATACCATCCCAAGTCGTACTGCTCGAGGACGGCGTTACCGTGCACAATGCGTTCTTCGACCGAGGGTTCCGGCGATGAAAGTGAAGTACTTCAAGGACACCGACACAGCGGTGGTCGAGTTCGTCGATGCACCGGTCGAAGAGACCCGGGAACTGAACGAGAATGTGTACCTCGACTTGGATTCCAGCGGCAACTTGGTCAGCATGACCATCGAACACGCAAAGGCGCAGGCCAACCTGCCGGAAGTGCTGTTCTCGCAGGTCGGGTGAGTGGCTGCGTCGCTACGCCGACGGATGATCGTGTAGCGACTTATCGAGCCCGGCACCCATCAGATCAATGAAGTTGTCGCGATAGAACCGCTGCTGCCTCGTCGCATCAATCCCTTCGAGTGACTCGCCAAAGCGCTTGAGCGGATTGCGTCCGCCTTCCACATGCGGAAAGTCCGACGAGAAGAGACACACCTCGGGCCCGGTATTCTCGATGATCCAGCCGGTCGGCTCGTGCGGATACGGGGTCACGCGGAACTGGCGCCGCACGATTTCGCTCGGCGTTGCCGAGAGCTTCTTCAGTCGCTCTTCGCCCTTCATGAAGGCGGCCGCGCCCGAATCCATGAAGCGCATCCAGCTCGGCACCCAGCCGGCGCCGAGTTCGATGGCGCCGAACTTGAGCTTCTCGTGCCGATCCAGCACACCATCGATGATCAACACCGACATGGTCTGCCACACGGACAGCGGAATCGTCATGTAGCTGGTGGAGGTGAAGTTCTCGGCGCCGCCGTGAAAGTCGAGCACCTGCGGCAGTCCATTCTTGTGATAGTCCATGTTCATCTTATCTTCGCCGCCGACATGAAACAGAATCGGCACGCCGGCTTCTTCGGCCAGTGACCACAGCGGTTCGAACGCGACGTGACTTGGACTGTGTCCCGGCGGGCATCGCGATGGAATGATCAAGCCCTTGCAGCCCAGCTCCAGCGCTTCCTTGGCAATGCGCGGCGCTTCGTCGAAATCAACCAGCGGTACATAGCCGGTGGCCAGCAGGCGCTTATCCACGCTGCAGAAGTCCACCATCATGCGGTTGTGTGCACGCGCGGCTTCACACGCAAGCGCATTGGTCTTGCCGGTCTCCAAGCCATAGTTGGAGAGCGCATCGGTGGTGAACACCAACTGGCTGGTAAAGCCCAGATAGTCGAGCGTCTTGGGCCGGTCTTCCTTGCGGAACGAGCCCAATGCGTGATGGTTGCGCCGCAGCATGATCTCCGCTTCCGCGCCCGCGCGAAATTTCGGGTCGTCGTGCAGCGCTTCGGTTTCGCGAACCCACTTTGAATCGCGATTGTGCACATGCGGCTTGAACGCTTCCAGGTGCTTCGCACTGAAGAACTCGCAGATCGTGTCCGGGAACTCCATCACATGAGAGTCCGCATCGTGAATCGTTCGGTTTGCTACATAGGCCATGGCTATGCTCCTTTGCGTTCGAGCTCGAAATTTTCTTCCATCCGCGCCCGCACCGCGTTCTGGTGCTCGAAGTACTGCTTGAAGCCGCCGTTGTAGTTGCCGTCCTGGCGGCGCTGGGATTCCCCTTCGAAGTTGTAGTAACCGGGTGTGCAGTCTTCGTTGCGCGAGGTCTTACCACGGTGGGCGATGACTTCGTTCACCCACCATTCTTCAGCATCAACAGTCGGATCGATCGTGTGATAACCGTTGGTGCGCACGTAGTCGATGCACGCGGCGATGTGATCGCCCTGGGTCTGCAGCATGTCGGTCAGGTTGAACTGAAACGATGCCTGATAGCCGCCCATGATGAAGAGGTTGGGAAAGCCCTGGGTGTGAATGCCGAGCAGGGTGCGGATGCCGTCTGCGTACTTGTCGGTGAGATCAACGCCACCCTTGCCGACGATGCGGTTGTAGATGCCGGTCTTCTGCACTTCGAAGCCGGTGGCATAGATCAATAGATCCAGCTTGTACTGCTTGCCGTCGATCACCGGGCCTTCGGCATTGATCTCGGTCACGCCTTTGCCGCGGGTGTCGACCAGGTGCACGTTGGGGCGGTTGAAGGTGGGCAGATAGTCGTTGTGAAAGCACGGCCGCTTGCACATGAACATGTACCAGGGTTTGAGCGCATCGGCGGTCGCCTTGTCTACGACAGTTGCATCGATGCGCTCGTGAATGCGCATCATGTAGTCGATGTTGCCGCGCTCCTGACGCGCAATCTTCTCTTCCCGCGTTTCCGCGGCGAAGCGCGCCTTCTGTTCGTCGGTGAGCACGGGATCCATCAATGCCCGCGCCCGACGCTTCGCCTGCCAGCCGGGCTTGCGATTGGCGGCCCACTCGGGGTCGGTCGGCCAGTCGTCGCGCACATCGATGGAGGAGGGCGTGCGCTGGAACACGTACAGTTCCTTGGCGTTCTCGCCCAAGCCCGGCACGGCCTGCACGGCGGTGGCGCCGGTGCCGATGATGCCCACCGCTTTGTCTTTGAGGTTGGTCAGATCCGCGCCGGTGTAG
>JBGSQB010000057.1:0-25536 GCA_041738285.1 Pseudomonadales bacterium
CCTTGCGGCGGCGCGCGTGGATTTCACTATCGCGCGCCCGGCACCTGATGATCAGTCGCCGAGCAGTTCGGTGCCATCGAGGGTCAACCCGAACCCGGTCAGGCCGACGTAGTCGACCTCGCGACCGGCGATGATCCGAATGCGCGATGCACCCAGATCGCGCAGGATCTGCGCACCGACTCCCACCTCCAGCCACTCGGCCCGGCGCGCGACTTCCTTCGACGGCTGATCCGGATTGTTCAATGAGTCGAGCGGCACACCGACGAAGCCGCTGCGCAGATAAATGAACACGCCACCACCGAGTTCCTTGATTTTCTGCAGCGACACATCGAACAGGCTGCTCGGGTGATCGGTCTGGGTGCCGAACACGTCCTCGATGAGTCGTTCACGATGAATGCGTACCGCAACCGACTTCGTCGCGTCGACGCGGCCGAACACCAACGCGAGGTGTTCGGCGTCTTCGAACTTCGTCTTGTAGGCAAACGCCCGCGCCGGCCCGATCACGGTCTTGACCGTGAATTCCCGCACCCGCTCCACGAGGTGTTCGCGGCGTTGACGGTAGGAAATGAGATCGGCAATTGACGAGATCTTGAGCCGATGCGTCTTGGCAAACTCGATCAGCTCCGGCAATCGCTTGACGGTGCCATCGTCATTGACGATCTCCGCAAGCAAGCCCACGGGCGGAAGGCCCGCCAGGCCCGCGAGATCGACGCCTGCCTCGGTATGCCCGGAACGCACCAGCACGCCGCCCGTGCGCGCAACCAGCGGAAAGATGTGACCGGGGCGCACGAAGTCCGAAGGGCCAGTGTTGTTGTTGGCCAGCGCCTGAATGGTGTTGGCGCGCTCGTCGGCGGAAATCCCGGTCGTCAGGCCCTGGCGGTAGTCGATCGACACGGTGAAAGCCGTGGTCATCGGCGCATCGTTGCGCGCGACCATCGGGTCGAGGTGCAGTCGCTTGGCGTGATCTTCGAGCAGCGGCGTGCACAGAATGCCGCTCGTATGCCGGATCATGAAGGCGACTTTTTCCGGGGTCGCCTTCGATGCGGCCATGATGAGATCGCCTTCGTTCTCCCGATCATCGTCGTCCACGACGATCACGAGCGCCCCCTCAGCGATGGCTTCGATGACGTCTTCGATCGGGTCGAACGGGGTACTCATGCATGACTCCGCGGAAAGCTCGCAAGGTTAACATGCCGTCCGCCAGCTCATATAAGCTCCAATCAGTCTGAAGTGGAGGAAGCGGGTGCGGCAAATCGTGTGCGTGGACTTCGACCGTCCGCTCGAGGTCCAGGAAAAGCCTGATCCGAATCCGAAAGCCGGCGAAGTGCTGATCGCGGTCGAGTACTGCGGCGTCAACTATGTCGATGGATTGATCGTCACGGGCCGCTATCAGATCAAGCCGCCACGCCCCTTCACACCGGGATATGAGGTCGCGGGTCGAGTTGCCGCCTGCGGCGCCGGCGTCGCTGACCTGTCGATGGGCGATCGCGTCGTCGCCACACCGGGGTTTGGGGGTTACGTCGACCGGCTGGTGATCGATGCCACCAGGGCTTCGAAGGTGCCGGCCCGAATGAGTGGCGGACAAGCGGCGAGCTTCGCGCAAAGCTACTGCACCGCGCTGTTTGCGCTGCGCGATCGTGCGCACCTCGCGGCTGGCGAGACCGTGCTGGTATTGGGCGCCGCCGGCGGCGTTGGCCGGGCGGCAATCGACGTCGCCAAAGCACTTGGTGCGCGCGTCATTGCCGCGGCGTCGAGTGCATCGCGTCTGGCGCAGTGCCACGATGCGGGCGCGGAGGCCGGCATCGACTACGGCATCGAAGACCTCAAGACCCGCGCCAAGGAACTTGCCCCCAACGGGGTCGACGTGGTCTTCGATCCGGTGGGCGGTCCGCTGGCGGAGCCCGCCCTGCGCAGCCTCGGTTACCTCGGTCGCTACCTGGTCATCGGCTTCGCCGGCGAGATTCCACGCCTGCCCACCAATCAGGTGTTGCTGCGCAATCGCGCCATTCTCGGCGTCGATTGGGGCGCATGGGCCAGCGCGCATCCGGATGCGCAACAGGCGCTCCTGGGCGAGCTGCTCGACTGGGCGGGCGACGGGCGCATCCGGCCGGTCGAACCCATCGTCTACGCGTTCGATGATGCATCGATCGCGCTTGCGGATCTGATCAAGCGCGCGGTCTATGGCAAGGTCGTGCTGCGGCCCTAACCCAGGACACTGTCCTCGGAGACGGAAATCCTCCGCGGAGCAAAGCGCATTGCTCCGGGGCAGTGTCGTCGCTAAATCGCGCCGCCCGCGCGCAGCGCCTCGAGCCGAGCGGCATCGATGCCAACGAGTTCGCTGTAGATGCGGGCGTTGTCCTGCCCCAGCGCAGGACTCGGGGTCGGTTCCGGCGGCGCAAGCCCTTCGTATCGCAACGGCGTGGTCGGCAGCACGGTGTCGCCGAGCATCGGGTCGTGGACGCGCTTGACCGAGCCGCGCGCGTGCAGGTGCGGATCGTTCATTACCTCACTCAAATTCTGCACCGGCGCGCAAATCACATCGTGATCCTGGCATCGACCAAAGATCTCCGCTTTGGTGTGCGTACTGGTCCACGCTTCCACCGCCTCGTCGACCGCGGCCATGTTCGCGGCGCGCACAGACATATCGCTGAACCGCGGATCGTCAGCAAGCTCAGGTCGACCCATCGCCTGCGTCAGATTGCGCCAATGTCCTTCGCGAATGCAGATGATCGCGACATGACCGTCTTTGGCGCGATAAACGTTGTACGGCGCCAGCGAAAGCGCCGCGTGTCGATTGCCCGTACGCGGTGGATGCGCGCCCAGGAAATGCAATGCGCCGATGGCCGAGGCGAGCGTCGGAAACACCGTATCCTGCATCGCAACGTCAATGGTGGTTCCGGCGCCTGTTCGCTCGCGCGCGAACAGCGCAGTGGTGATGGCGCCGTACAGGTGAATGCCGCCCAGGAAATCGCACAGCGCAGGCCCTGCCTTGAGGGGTGGACCGTCACCGTCTCCAGTGATGGCCATGATGCCGGTCATCGCCTGCACGGTGATGTCCATGGCGAGATAGTCACGGTGCGGGCCCGTGGCACCGTACCCGGTGCCCGCGGCATAAATCAGCCTCGGATTGATCGCCCGCAGTGCGTCGCTGCCAACACCGTGGCGCGCCATCGTCCCCGGTGAGAAGTTCTCGACCAGCACATCCGCCTTGGCAACGAGCGCTCTCAGCAGCGCACGACCGTCGTCGGACTTGATGTTGAGCGTGATGCCTTCCTTGTTGGCATTGAGCATGGCAAAGGGGTACGTCGCCGAACTCGCTTGCGCCCTACCGCGAAGGCCCTCGCCCAGTGGCGATTCCACTTTGATGACGCGTGCGCCCGCCATGGCGAGCAGATATCCGCAGTACGGTCCGTTGTAGATCTGACCGAAGTCGAGCACCGTGATGCCGGCCAGTGGTTGCTGCATCAGCGGACCACTTCCAGTATCTCCTCGTACGCCCGCCGGATCGCAGCACGGGAACGCTGATGCATGTACGCGCCCACGGCCACCTGATGAACACGCGACATCGTGGCGGTCATGGACGGCTTACTGGCGCCCGGACGCCGCGCCTCGATCGTCACGCGCGCAATGAAGCGCGCCGGGCGTTCCGTCGAAGTCCGCTCACCAAATGGATCGAGGGGTGCCTCATTGATCGACAAGTCTACATCCTCATAGCGCAGCGTGAATTCGACTTCCGCGTCGGTTGCGACTTCCTCGGCACCCGCGGCCGCCAACACGCCGACCAACTCATCACGAAAGTAGGGCACGAGAAAGCCCGGCATGTCATCGATGATCAAGGAGTACGTCTGCAGCGGCAGCGGCGACTTCCCATCCAGGACTTTCGCCTCAACCCCCGACTCGACGGTTGCGCAACCGGCCAACACCATCGTCAGGCAACTCATCCAAAGGCCACATCTCAGCATCCGGATCCTCGACTTCAACCACGACTCATTGGGTTGAGTGTAACCCTTGCTTCTCCAATGGGTTCATAGCGTTAATGGGACGCCACGCTGGAGGACGGATATGCGGCTCGCAGAAGTACTGCTCAACGCACTGAAGGACCGCGGCGCCGGTGAGATTTTCGGCCTGCCGGGCGATTTCGCACTGCCGTTCTTCGAGATCATCGATGGCAGCGGCATCCTGCCCTACTACACCCTGTCGCATGAGCCGGGTGTCGGATTCGCCGCCGATGCCGCGGCGCGCTATCGATCGGGCCTGGGGGTCGCAGTAGTCACGTACGGCGCCGGCGCACTCAACATGGTCAACCCCGTCGCCTGCGCATACTCGGAAAAGTCCCCAGTTGTCGTGATCTCCGGAGCGCCGGGCGCCGGTGAGACTGCGCGCGGCCTGCTGCTCCATCACCAAGCCAAGACGCTCGACTCTCAGCTCGCCATATTCGAGGAGATCACCTGCGATCAGGTGGTGCTCGACGACGCCGCGCGCGCCCCTGCCGACATCGACCGCGTGCTGGGCAACTGCCTCGCCCGATCGCGGCCGGTGTACATCGAGCTGCCACGCGACATGGTTTCGGTGCCGTGCAACCCGGTGGTGATCGCCAACCGGCCAGCTGCTGATCCCGACGCCGTTGCGGCATGCGCGGAGGAAGTACTCGAGCGCCTCGCAGCCGCGAAACACCCGGTGATGATGGCGGGCGTCGAAGTACGCCGCTATGGCCTCGAACAGAAGCTCGCCGAACTCGGTCGACGTCTGGAGATTCCGATTGCCACGAGCTTCATGGGTCGCGGCCTCCTTGCCGGACTCGACTGCCCGTTGATCGGCACCTACCTCGGCCTTGCCGGTGATCCCGTCGTCTCGGCGCGCGTTGAGGATTCCGACGCGCTGCTACTGCTGGGCGTCATCGTCAGCGACACCAACTTTGCCGTCTCAGCGCGCCAGATCGACCTGCGCAAAGCCATCGATGCAAGCAACGGACAGGTACGAATCGCTCATCACCACTACCCGATGATCCCCCTTGCTGATCTGTTGGACGCTTTGATCGCTCGCACCGTGCCACGCGCGCGCACACTGCCTCGACATGCGCCGCATCAGAGCGCATTGGGGCCACTGGTGGTCGACGATGCGCCGATCGCGCCGGACGACATTGCGCGCGCAGTGAACGATCTGTTCAAACAGCACGCGCTGATGCCGATGGCGGCCGATATGGGCGACTGCCTGTTCACTGCAATGGAGATGGAGAACACTGCACTCGTCGCACCCGGCTACTACGCGACCATGGGCTTTGGCGTACCCGCTGGCCTCGGCCTGCAGGCATCATCGGGTGAACGCCCGCTGATTCTGGTTGGCGACGGTGCCTTTCAGATGACCGGCTGGGAACTGGGCAACTGTCAGCGCTACGGCTGGGATCCCATCGTGTTGCTCTTCAACAACGCCAGTTGGGAGATGCTCGCCACCTTCCAGCCCCAGACGCCCTACAACCGCCTCGACAACTGGCCATTCCATGAGATCGCGCGCCACCTCGGCGGCGACGGCGTGCGCGTCTCGACTCGACGCGAGCTGGCCGGTGCGTTGAGTAAGGCGGTTGCGACCCGGGGTCGCTTTCAGCTGATCGACATCCAGCTGGCGCGGGGTCAGATCTCCCGCGGCCTGGAGCGCTTCGTCGGCGCCCACCGCAAACTCTCAGGCATGTAGAACGTCAGCGCGTCAGCGCCGCAATCACCTCATCGATCACCGCGTCCGCCTTCGAGCGCATTTCGTCATCGGTCGCATCCTGAATCGGATGCTCAACCAGCACGAAGCGTGCGTCATTGAGCCCCAGCGCCTTGGCCTGCGTGCGCGCGGCGTCCTCGAATTCTTCCGACGCAATTGAGACCGCAGGAATGCCCTGGATCTCGAACCATACCGTGTCATGCAAACTGCACGTGGTACAGGAGCCTCAGTCGGCGAGACCTTCCACCACGAGATCGGCCTTCTCGCGGATCTCGTTGCGCAGCGTATCCGGCGCCGGCTTGGTAAACGTCGGCTTGGTGTAGCGCACCACCTCGATGCCGGGCGCGCGCGCTTTCAGGCGCGCTTCGAGTTGATCGAGCAGCACGTTGCCGCGCGGCTTGGCGATGTCGAGCATCGCCAGCACACCCGACAACTGCGCGCTGCGCGCCGCAAGCTGTCGCGTGACGGGCACACGCTCGTCAGTTGGATCCAGAATGGTCGTCATCTCACATCTCCTCGATTTTGCGGGATACGGGCACAGAGCCCATGTTGCCGCCTACCCAACCATGAAACAGTCCCGAGAATTTGCCGGCATCGGCGCCAGCCACGACAATGTGGATCATATCCTCGGACAAGAACTTGGGAACCCGGCGATCGAGCGCCGCAGCATCCATCGTCGCCGCACGTGCCGCATCGAAACCTTCACCGGTTGTCTCGTCTGCCACCCGCTCGCGCAGCGGCACCGCCGTGACTTCCTGAATGCGCGCCCGCAGATCCGCCTTCGAGTAGTTGCCGGTCGCGAGCGTATCGACGTGCTCGGGACACACGACCAGCACGCAATCCATCGTCAGGCTGCGCGGATGATGGATACCCTGCATGACGAGGCCGATGCTGCCCGCAACCTGGGCGGCGGTGCGCGACTTCTGATCGACGATGAGTTGGGGACCGCTGGTGGCCGGAAAGATCGTCACCACCGAATCTTCGCGCGCAAATCCGCGCTCAACGTGCAGCGGCGGCCAGTTGCTGCGCTCCTCCCATTCGGCGAAGCACATCGTGAACTTCATCGGGTTCGACAGCGTTGATCGCTCAGTGCCACCGGGCCTTGCGCCCCCGACATTGCGCAGCACCAGTCGCAGCGCGCGGCCGATCGTTGCATTCGCGCGATTGCCCTGCCCGAGGGCGCCGATACCCATATTCATGCCGATGCGATGGCGGATCGGGCCATTGACGACCATCAAAGGGCTCGCACCCATGGTGGTTGCCATGACACCGTGCACATTGAACTCGTCGGTACAAATTGCCTCGAGCGCTGCAATGACCACTGGCAGGTACTCGGGCTTGCAACCCGCAAGCACCGCGTTGATCGCAACTTTTTCAACCGTTGCCTGGCCCATGTTGGGCGGCACCACGGCCACGACGTCTTGTGGATCGCGGCGTGTGCCTGACAGCATGTGTACGACCCGCTCGGGCGTCGGTGGCACCACCGGCAGACCGTCGCTGAAACCCTGATCGAACATGAACTCGAACTCATCGTCCGCCGGCGCGATCTCGATCCGCCGCGCCCGCAGCGGACTGTTCTCGGATTCAGCCCGCAGCCGATCGACGATCATTGGGTCCGCTGACTTCGAACCGCAGCCAGGCCGCCAGGCAGGAAACGCATCCCAATCGATGTTGGCCCCTTCGTGTTCCGCTTCCTGCGCCAAGAGATCCGCAAGCTGCGCCCACTCACCGCGCTCGAAACCGATCAGCCGCTGGCGCTCGCCGCCCTCACCGTCCGTGAGAATGACGGTCGGCACCGTGTCGATGTCGTAGGCAAAGGACACCTTCAACTTCGAGTCATCCAGAATCGACACCGCGAGGCGGTGACGCTCGACCAATTTCAGGTTGCCGCTGCGATCCTGACCAACGACGAAAAACTCGGTCGACTCGCCCACCGCCCGGAACAGTGAGTCGAGTGCCGGCATGATCAGATCGCAGGTGGGACAGTCTTCTTTGACGAACGCGATGAGCGCAGGGCGATGACTCGGATAGCTGCGATCCGCGCCGTGGGTGTCGCGCAGTGCGAACGCAGGTAGTAATGCGGCCATCGAACCCTCCATCAGTCAGCCGATCATGTCAGCCGGCGCCGGGCAATGGAACCTGAACCGAACGGATTCGGGTATCATGCGCGGCCGCGGCGGTCACTGTCCCCGGAGACGGAAACAGTCCCCGGAGCAATGGGTCGGTACCGCGATCGATCATGCGCCCGTAGCTCAGTTGGATAGAGCACCAGGCTTCGAACCTGGGTGTCGGGAGTTCGAGTCTCTCCGGGCGCGCCATATAAATCAGATAGTTACGATTCTTTTATCGATACTTCTCCAGCATTTGGCCGCGCTCGTCTCGGCTTCGACTCGATTGAGGTGACGGCGGTCGACGTGGGCGGCTAACCGCAGTCGGCGATCGCCGCGAAGCCAATGCTCACGGCGCGTGTTCGGCGGCCTCGCGTTCGCCCGTCCGGCGCACCAACCGGAACCCGAAACGGCGTGGGACTCGGTTGGTGAACGGATACTCGCGACCAAACAACCGGATGAAACCGCAGTAGCCGAGTCGCACCGGATGCACGTCCGCGTGTTTGAGCTTCGATGCATGGTTGTGAACCGCCACGTAGTCGACGGAGCGTCGGCCGTCGGTCAAATCGAAGCATTGTCGATTCAATCGACCTCGCGCATGGCTGAGATGCTTTCGCCGGTGCTCGGGATGCGTCCAGCCTTTGTACCGATAAACGAGACGATCATCGATCACGACCTCCAACTGGTCCGTGACCGGCGCGCCCTTCACCGTCACGAATCCATAGCCGACCAACTCGTCGCCGAAGAAATTCGCGACACAACGATCGCCCCGGGCAATGGCGCCGCGCAGAAACGCAGATGACAATCCGTAGCCCTTGTCCACCCAGGGCCACAGTTCCTCCAGCTCCGTGGCCCGCGCGGTATAGCCCGGTGCAAGGATCGGCATCGCCACTTCCGGATTATCGTCGCCCAACTCGACCAGGTAGAGGTGAAAGCCGACGCGGGAGAGGTTGCGCATGACGGCCGAGTACGCCGCCTCGGACAATCCGATCTGTCGGACCAACTGCAGGTTTCGGTCGAAGTATCCGACGAGCGTGTCGACGACTCGCCCGATCCGAAGATTCGGCGGCTGCTTCGATTCCCTCATGTTCTTCGACCGCGCAGGGCCGCATCGATGAACCGTTGCGGTGGAATCAGGACCACGAGGTCGTCGTTCGCGCCCCCTTCCGTGGCACCCACACGCCGCCATCCCGTGGCCAACATCATCGTCAACCAAGAACCGCGGCTGCGCAGCACAGTCGACACGGGCACCACCTCCGCTTCGATGCATGCGCGCATGGCCGCGCGCGTCAGCAGTCCGGACAGCCCATGGCCACGCGATTCCGGCGCAACGACCATGCGACAGATCTCAGCCATCTGGTCACGCTCGCAGGGAAGCGCCGCGCACAGCAGCGCTGCGACCGGGCCAGCCCGGACAGCACCGGTGCCGACATGACCGACGACCTTTCCATGTTGGTCAACCGCAACCCAACGTCCGCGATCGGCGGGCCGCGCCAGCCACTCCATCAAATCGCCGCGCCTTGCGTAATCGGGCGGCCAGCCAGCGTCAACTTCCATCTGCGACCGGATGATCGCTCGCATCGCGACATCGTCGCTGCTGCACCATCGCCGTACGCTGAACCGCGGCCCGATCTCGTCGGTTGATGCGGCGCTAGACATCGATAAATCGCACTTCAGGCCGCACGAGCCTGGCGCCTGAGCTGCAACAATCCATCAGACAGTTCAGCCCCTGACTCGCCGTCGAAACACATGCGCATCCACATCTCCGCGGCAACCAACCTGAACTGATAGTACGGGTGGCGTCGCAACAAACCGAAGATCTCATCCTGGTCACCTGCGTTCCACTTCAGTAGGTTTGCGATCTTGCCGCCACGCAGAAATTCCTGGGTTCCACGCCACATACTCGGGGCAACCTGAAACCCGATCTTCGACAGATGCACGATTTCCATTGGCAACCGCTGCTCTGCGAGGCGCTTGACGATCCGCTTGGTAACGCCGCGATGAAGCTTCGCGGCAACCGGAAGGTGGAGCCCAAAGTCCGCTAAACCGTTCTCGAGAAACGGTACGCGCGCTTCGACCGAGTAGCGCATTGTCATCCTGTCGACGGATCCGAGCCGTTCCCGCATGTGCACATATACGTCTTCGAAACTCCTGGCGAGAAACGCACGGTGCTCATGCAATGGCAGCGACTCGAACTTGCGGAACAGGCGAGCGCCGCGAAGGTGTCTGCGTGCGCCATCAACCAGCATGACGTTGAGCGGGTTCACCGATTCGTCGCCATGCGCAGCTCCGAACGGATCGCGCGCGAGCAAGTCGAGATCAACCGGCATCAGGCCCGGTACGAAACGCCCGAGCTTGCGCATCAAGACATTGTCTGGAGCCCATTTGGCGCGAATGCGTCGGCGCTTCCACCGATCATGAATCTGCGCATGCCAATCGTAACCGCCGAAGATCTCATCCGCACCATCGCCGGTCAGAACGACCTTGAATCCATCTGCTCGAATCGCCTCAGCAACGAGCATCGTCGCCACGTCCTGGGAGAAGAACAGCGGTTGATCATTTGCGAGTAGAGCCGCCGGGAGCATGCGATAAAAGCTCTCAATGTCCACGTCTACGACTCTCAGCTCCACGCCAAGCGCGCGACACACGACGCGCGCCCGATCGACCTCCTGTCGATTCATCCCCTCTATGTCCGCAACGTACGAAACCACGTCCGGCTTGACACCCTTGACGACAGCTGTGATCAGGCTGGAGTCGAGGCCGCCACTGCACATCGTCGCCAATGGGGCATCACTGACTAGATGCATCAACACACTGTCGAGGAACAGTTGCTCGAAGCGACCCGAATGTGCCTCGAAATCGAAAGAGCCGGCCGTGACGATTCGACTTGGATCGACATCGCGCAGTACGTCGTAGTACACCGTAGCGGTCAGGCGGCCGTCGCGAAGTTGCAACAACGTGCCCGGCGCAACCGACTCGACGCCCTGATGAGGTGTCATCGTGCCTTCGAATCGCTCATGGAGCAGCAGGTTGATGATCGCGTGGACATCCGCGCGCCGCGGAAATCGCGGATGCGCGAACAGCGACTTCTGCTCGGAAGCGAAAACCAGAGTGCCACCAGCCTTTGCCATGTACAGCGGCTTGATTCCGAACCTATCCCGCGCCAACCAAAGCGACCGATCTCGCGTATCGTAGTAGGCGAACGCGAACATCCCGTTGAAGCGTGAGATGGCGGCCTGCGGCCCCCAGTGATGAAGAGCGTTGAGCACGACCTCCGTGTCCGTATCGCTGCGAAACACGATTCCGTCGAGCTCGAGTTCGCATCGCAGATCCCGAAAGTTGTAGACCTCACCGTTGTAGACGATCACGCCGCGCCCATCGGCCGTTACGAACGGCTGATGTCCACGCTCGGTCAAATCGATCACACTCAAGCGAACGTGCCCGAGTGCCACACCGTCGGCTAACCACGAGCCTTGGTCATCGGGCCCTCGATAGGCGATACACTGGAGCATGTCGCCCAGCACCCGGTCCGCATCGACTTCGTGCGAGGTACTGAATCCAACGATTCCACACACGACGGCGCTACACTCGAGTTCTTCTGTGGGGTAGATCGACTGATCGCGGCGCGAGCGGATGCGCTTCGGGTCTAGGCAGCTCCGACACGATCGATCATCTCCAGTTCGAGCCGTCTTGCGTCCGCGACCGTGTCGGCAACGATCGCGGCATGCACCATTCCTTCCGCGAGCAGACCCGTGTTGTACGGGACGACGCCACAGGCCGAGCCATGACGGTAGATGAGGTCTCCGAGCGCATCGCGTAAGCAAGCGAAGCTGCGCGCCCTGACCTTCAGGTGAGTATTGGTGATCCATGCCGAAATCGGTGCGTGCCCAGCCATCGTGCGCACTTGATTGATGCGTTCAGTGAGCGCCAGCGCATATGTCGCGCCATTGATCCGTCCGTTGACTTCCGCCAGCAGATGCGCTGGTTTACCGGTCGAGCGGTCGACGGTTTCGATGAAGTCGACTCCGAGCGGACCGACATAGCCAATCGAACTCAACCAGCGCCCCAGAGCCAATGCGGACGCAACCAGACTGTGGTCGAGTTCGGTGCAATGTGGGAATTCGTTACCGCAGTGGCTCGAGTTGGCGTCGAGGCGCTGATTCGTGATGCCGAGATGCTCGACGCAACCACCATCCTCGGAAATCCACAGCTGAAGGTTAGGCGACGCCAAGACGGGTACCTTTGTCTCGACGAGATAGGTGCGCAGATGTTCGCGCTGAGCGAGCCATTCACTCACCAAGTCCTCATCCACCGACTCATCTGCGACGATGAGATTGTCGACCCCGTGCATCGACCACGCGCCGCGGACCATGACGGCACCGGTACCATCGAGGTGGCGCCGTATGGCTGCAGTCAGTGTCCGACGCGGCTCGCTGCCGACATCCGTAGATGCCCAGGAACAGACCTCACCTTCGGCCGTTGGCACACCCAAGTGCAGCGCCGCATTACGGACAAGGTCTTTGCGATTGGCGTGATCGGCAACAATCGCGGAACCGGATTCGACGACGACGCGCCGACCGAGAGCGTGCTCGAGTCGGCTCTGCACGGCGGCGACAGCGGGCGCAGCAAAGTAAGGCATCAATCGGGTTTCTCGCCGGTAATCGACGCGCTCTGCAATCCGCTGAGCTGCGCGTTCATCTGCCGCAAGTCGAGACAGTAGAGAGCCCGCTCGCGCACCGCCCGCATGGCGAGGCAGCGCATCGAGCGCCACAATGTCATTCCGATCAGGGCCGATACCCAGCTCTTCCAGATAGGCGAGATACTCGGTCTCCGTTTGATCCGTAGTGACGACAATGTCGCCGCGTTGGGCCATTACGAGCGCTCGCTCGGCGAAGCGGTGCGCACCCGAACCATCGATCGATCTAAGCGTCGGAATGTCGACGGCCTGATAGTCATGGACAAAAATCCGCTGAACACCGGGGCGTTGTAGGACCCCGAGGAGCGTCGGCACGTACGTTTCCTCCAGCCGCGTCGAAGTCGGTCGTGAGTTTGCGGGCATTCGTCAAAGTCCGGGCACTAGGCACAGTCCGACACTATAGACACGCGTACGGGGAGAAGTTGTTGGCGCTTTGTGCACACACGACCAAGTGCGCCCTCCACTTACAAACGCCTTCCGAACTGCATCGCAATTGGGTGCGACCATGGGCGGTGGTGAGCAGCAACGGGATCTCTTCTTGAACATCAGACGCGGGTTGGGCAGTTTGGCACGGCGGACGTACGCCAGGGGTCGGCGCCGGTTGCTACTCCTGCTGACCTACGTCTGGCGAAGCCTGATGTTCCGCACAACCGTCATAGCGATCACAGGAAGCGTGGGAAAGACGACTGCAAAGGAGTGTCTCGCGGCCATCCTGTCTGCGCACGGCGCAACGCTCAAAACACTACACAACCGAAACGATGACTTCGGCGTTCCTCGAACGCTTCGAGCCATGAGGCCTTGGCATCGCTTTGCGGTAATCGAACTGGGGACGGGCACACCCGGGCTGATCGATCGATCGGCGCGGCTGGTTCGACCCGACATCGCGATCGTATTGAGTGTCGCCCGCACACACACCAATGTGTTTCCGACACTCGAGGCAATTGCTGCGGAAAAATCGCAGATTCTCGCGCACCTATCCCGGCGCGGCCTCGCAATTCTCAACGGCGATGATCCGCTCGTCCGAGACATGGCCAAACGCACTGCCAAGCCGGTCGTGTTCTTCGGCCAGAGTGAGGGTTGTGACGTCGTCGCAGACAACGTCCGCTCCTATTGGCCAGACCGACTGGAGTTCAGCGTCCGCGCGGGCACCGAGAATGTCTCGGTACGGACGCAACTCGTTGGCGTTCAGTGGACCTCTTCTGTGCTGGCAGCGCTGACGGCGGCTCAGGCATGCCGCATGCCCCTGGCCGCTGCCGCACAACGCGTCGCGCTCGTTCGACCCTTCACCGCGAGAATGCAGCCCGTGATGCTGCCCCAAGGCGCCGTGGTGATTCGTGACGAGCAGAATGGGTCCCCCGACACGCTGGACGCAATGCTCACCGTGCTCCGCGAGAGCAAGGCAAGTCGACGCATTCTGGTCATTGGTGACGTCTCCGACTCCAAAGCCAAACCGAAGAAGCGGCAAAGGGCATTCGGCGAAATCGCCGCCGAACTCACCGACTTCGCAGTTTTCGTAGGTGATCATGGTCATCATGCAGTGCGCGCTGCCGTCACGGCTGGCATGGACCCTGCCAATTGTCACGCAATTGGCGATCTGCAGAGTGCCGCCGCGCTACTCCGGCATGAGCTGCGCAGCGGCGATCTCGTGTTTCTCAAGAGCAGGAGTACGGACCACGTATCCAGAGTGCTGTTTGCGCAGTATGGGACCATCGGCTGCTGGAGGTCGTCCTGCACAGTGCGCACCGTATGCGACTTGTGCAGCCTTCTCAAGCCGTCATTCGATATCGACCAGATTCCCAAGCCGGTCGAGGTAGCGGCGTCAACCCACTGAACCACGCGCACCCGAGGCACCGTTCAGCTTGTACACTGACGCTATCGAGCAAGCGAGAGTCCACGATGAGCAAGGAGCTTTGGCGCTACTCGGCGCACGAATTAGCCGGCCTGATCGCGCGTCGAGACGTGACGTCCCGCGCGGTCGTCGAAGCACATCTGGATCGCATCGGTCAGGTCAATGCGCAGGTCAACGCTGTCGTAACGGTTCTCGCGGAATCCGCCCTGTCCAATGCAGACGTCGCGGATCGGTCTGTCCGTCGCGGCCATCCGCTCGGCGCATTTCACGGCGTGCCATTCACGATCAAGGCGAACATCGATCTCGTTGACAGCCCGACGACGCAAGGGGTCAGCAGACTCGCCAACGCCATGCCGGCACTCGATCATCCCATGGTCGAACGCATGAAGGCGGCCGGCGCCATAGCCATTGGTCGCACCAACCTGCCGGATCTGGGACTGCGCCTGCACACAGACAGCGACCTGTATGGTCTGACCCGCAATCCCTGGAACCTCAATTACACGACTGGCGGTTCGAGCGGCGGTGACGCGGCAGCGCTCGCCACCGGGATGACGCCGCTCGGGCTCGGCAACGACATTGGCGGTTCGTTGCGAAACCCTGCCTTCTGCTGCGGCATCGCTTCGCTGAAGCCGAGCTTCGGGCGCATACCGGATGCGTCGAGCCTCGATCCGCACCCACCACTGCTCGTCGGTCAAATGATGGCTGTCCAGGGTCCAATGGCACGAACCGTGGCCGATCTCGATCTTGCATTGAGCGTGCTCGCCGGGCCACATCCGCGGGATCCCAGATCCTATCCCGCACCATTGAAGGGTCCGCGCCCTGCCACGCCGATGCGCGTTGCGTTGGTGGCCGAACCGTCAGCTGGAACTACGGCACCGTCGATCAGCAACGCCGTGCGACGCGCCGGCAGCGTACTGAGCGCATCGGGCTATATTGTCGAGGAGGTCGAGCCGCCCATGCTGGAGACGGCGGTGACAACCTGGGGCCGATGGATTGCGTGGGAATTCTCGACGATTCATCAAGAGCTCGCGCAGGTCATGTCTGCGGACGCGTTAGGCTTCTTCGACAGCTTCATCGCGCTGTTCGGTGACAAGCCTTCGTATGCAGCGGGCGTATCTCTCATGCAAACGCGCCACGAGATCGCGCGTGCGTGGTCGGAGTTCTTCGCCGACTACCCAATCATCCTTGGCCCGACCTGGTGCCAACCTCAGTTCGAACACGGTTTTGACATCGCCGGCCCAAACAGCGCGGGCGACATCGTCAATCTGATGCGTTTCGTCACCCCCATGAATCTGTTGGGGCTGCCGGTCGTGTGCGTACCCACCGGCGTAATCGATGGTCTACCGGTGGGCGTGCAAGTGATCGCGGATCGATTCAGGGAAGACCTCTGTCTCGAGGTCGCGGGTACGCTCGAGGGCCAGTTCGGCGTAATCACGCCGACGGATGTCGCGTTGTAGCTCTTACGCGCGTCTGTCAGCGCAGCAGCCGCCCCGGCAGCACCTCGCTCGGCTGACCGTTCTCGTAGGTCACCTCGCCCGCCACGATGGTTGCAAGGTATCCGTCCGCGCGCTGCATCAGCCGTGCCCCGCCCGCCGGCAGATCGTGCACCATAGTCGGTGCACGCACGCGCAGATTGTCGAAGTCGATCACGTTCAAATCCGCCCGCTTGCCCGGTGCAACGATGCCGCGGTCGTGCAGACCAACCGCCCGCGCCGTGTCCTGCGTCTGTCGCTTCACCAGCGTCTCGAGCGGAATCTGCGCGCCGCGATCGCGGTCGCGACCCCAATGCGCCAGCAGGTACGTCGGGAAACTGCCATCGCAGATCGTCCCGACATGCGCGCCTCCATCGCCAAGGCCCATGACGCAATGTTCGCTTTGGATCATGTCGTAGCAGCAGTCGAGGTTGAAATCGGCGTAGTTGGCAAAGGGCGTGAAGAAGAGTTGCCTGCCGTCGTTCAGCAGCAACAGGTCATAGACCAAATCAAGCGGTTCGCGACCTTCGCGCTTCGCCCGTGCGGCAATCGAATCATCAGGCCGCGGTTCGTAGTCCGGCGGATCCGACATGAGCCAGATGCGCTCGAAGTTGCCGATGAACTGCTTGAGGCGTTCGAACGTCCCGCCGGGAGATTCGCTGAGGATCTTGGCCTTGGTCGCAGGATCCGCGAGGCGCTTCGCGCGCTCCGCCAATGGCAACTTCGCCATCGCCATATAAGTGGGGTGCAGCAGAATCGGATTCATGGTCGCCGACAGGCCAAGGATGATGCCGATCGGTCGCGGCGCGACCTGGCCCATCACCGCCATGCCTTGTGCCGCAGCGTTTTCGATCCGGCCCAGGATCTTACGCCATCCGTTCGGCGACAGCCCCTGCGCCAACGACACCGTTATGGGGCGGTGGCTTTCTTTGGACATGCGCTCGATCAGACCGAACTCGTAGTCGAGGTCGCCGAAGTCGCTGATCAGCTCGATGACGCCTCGTCCGGCATCGGCAAGCCCCATCGCAATCGCCGCGAGTTCATCCGATGCCGCAGTGAGCGAAGGCGTCGGCGCGCCCTTGCTGCTGCGGTGATTGAGCGTTCGCGACGTCGTGAAGCCAATCGCGCCTGCTTTGACGGCGGCTGCCGCAATCTTGCGCATCTGCGCCATGTCATCGGCGGTCGCAGCTTCGCGATCGGCACCACGCTGCCCCATCACGAAGACGCGCAGCGCGCCGTGCGGCAGTTGCGCGCCCACGTCCATATCGAATCGACGTCCGCCGAGAAATTCGAGGTAGTCGGGAAAGCTCTCCCATGCCCACGGCAAACCTTCATGCAGCGCGATTCCAGGTATGTCCTCGACGCCTTCCATCAGTTCGATGAGCAGGTTGTGATGCTCTTTCTTCACTGGCGCGAACCCGACGCCGCAGTTGCCCATGATTGCCGTCGTGACACCGTGGTAGCTCGATGGTGTCAGCCGCGAATCCCACGTGACCTGGCCGTCGTAGTGGGTATGAATGTCCACGAAGCCAGGCGTCACGATGGCGCCATCGGCATCGATTTCCCTGCGGCCGGCACCGCCGACCGCCCCGACCTCGGCGATCATGCCGTCACGAACCGCAACGTCCGCCGCGCGTGAAGCACCACCGGTGCCGTCGATCAGGCGGCCACCGCGAATTACCAGATCGAATTGCGTCATGTCACCCTCTTCTCATTCGTCAGGCCGCCGCGAGCGGGCCGCGTAGCAGCCGGCCCGGCAGCGCGCCGGTATGTTCGTTGTGCTTCAGCAGTATCTGCCCGGCAACGATGGTCGCAAGCATGCCGTCCGCCGTCTGCTTCAAGCGCTTCGCACCCGCAGGTAGATCATTGACCACTTCGGGCAACCGCGGCCCAACGGTTTTCGGGTCGAACACGGCGAAGTCCGCCGCCATCCCGGTGCGCAGCAGCCCTCGATCATGAAGACCCCACATCGACGCCGTGTCGAACGTAATCAGACGCACGGCCTGTTCGAGGCTGAACGCTTCACGCTCCCGCACCCAGTGCGACAAGAGATGCGTCTGCAACGAGCTATCCATGATCTGTGCAACGTGGGCGCCGGAGTCGGAGAAAGTCACCACCGAGCGCGGATGCTTCATCATCTCCAGGACATGATCCTGATCTTCGTTGGCGATCGGCTGGCGGAAGAACACCTTGAAGTCGTGCTCGAGCGCAAGGTCGATCATGAGCTGCGCCGGATGAACGCCGCGCTGGCGCGCAAGTTGCGCCATGGAAGTGTCGGTGGTGGCCATGTTGGCCATCGGATAGACCCAATCCCATTCGGGTGGGCGGGCTTCGGCACCGACGATGCGCGGCCCTTTGTACGGCGCCGACGCGACTTCCACCAGCTTGCGCTGAAGATCTGGGTCACGCAGCTTTTTCTTCTGTTCTGCGAGTGGCAGCGATCGAATGTCGCGCCACACGTCCCACTTGTCGAACGGCGTGTGGGCTTCGAACGACAGCAGCACGTTCAAGGCGCGCGAGTGCGCTTGTATCGTCATGCGGCCACCGGCTTGGGCGGTTTCATCGGCGAGATCGAAGTAAGGGCGCCAGAAGTCCGGTGCGGCGCGCACGGAGAACATGCCGAAGGTCATCGGCACGCGCGACTCAACTGCCAGCGACTTCAAACGATCGAAGTAGTCCCGGATGCGCTCGGGATTGCGCCCCGGGGATTCGCCTGCGATCTCGAAAATGCCTGCGCCGGTATCGCCCATGGCGTTGACGATCGCGCGCACTTCGTCCCACGGCGCCACCCGACTGGCAACGGGACGTTCATCGGCGGTGATGTGATTGTGCGTGCGCGAAGTCGAAAAGCCGATCGCGCCAGCACGCACTGATTCCTGCACAGCTGCGCACATGCGCTTCAAGTCATCATCTGTCGCCGGATCCGTGAACGCCCGTTCACCCATGACGTAAGTGCGCAGTGCCGAATGGCCGATATAGCCGGCGTAGTTGATGCCCTTGGGCAGCGCATCGATCGTGTTGAGAAACTCGGGGAACGTCTCCCAGGTCCAGTCGATTCCGGCGAGCATCGATTCGCGGGAGATGTCTTCGGCCCGCTCGAGGTTGCGGAACACGTAGTCGGCCTCAGACTTCTTGCAGGGCGCGAGCGTGAAGCCGCAGTTCCCCATCACCACGGATGTGACGCCGTGATACGAGGAACACGCGCCAATCGGGTCCCAGAATACCTGGGCGTCCATGTGCGTATGCCCATCGACAAAGCCAGGGGCGACGACATGACCCTCGGCATCGAGTGTCTCACGGCCGCGCTCTGTGACCCGGCCAATGGCCGCGATGCGACCTTCCTTGACGGCGACGTCCGCGCGATACCGGGGCGCACCCGAACCGTCGATGACCGTGCCGTTCCTGATGACGAGATCGTAGGTCATGCGAAGCTCCTCCCTGCTTGACTTCCCCGCAGTCTACACCCGCACTTCGCCCCGGAGCGGGTATCTGGCCCCGGAGCTGGTATCTGGCCCCGGAGCACTTGCGCATCACGTCCATCCTTTGGCATACCAACGTGCCGATGCGCTAGTGCTCCGGGGCCAGATACCAGCTCCGGGGCCAGATACCAGCTCCGGGGCAAGTTTCCCGGTTCAGGTGGCCGCTACGAAGCGGTTGGCGGCGCGATCCTTGCGCACCCGCGCGCCGTCGAAGATCTGGCCATTCATGGCGATATAGACGCCGGCGGGCAGGGCCTGCACCGCCGCGAAGGCCATGCCGACGTTGAAGGTGGCGTCGGAGTTGGCGAATCGCGCTGGCGCCAGCGAACCGGTCAGCACGATCGTCCGGTCTTTGAGGCTTGCAAGGGTTGCCGCCGTCAGAGTCATGGTGTCCGTGCCGTGGGTGACGACAACGCGGGCGTGCGGGCGCGCAGCGATTGCCGCGCGGATCTGTTCGCGATCTGCGTCCGTCATGTCGAGGCTGTCCTTGCGCAACACTTCCACGATCTCGTAGGTCGCGTGCACATGCGCCTGCTTGAGCAATTCGCCCACCATCGACCGGCCCACCTCGAACTCGCTCTTGGCGTCGAAGTAGACCTTGTCGATCGTGCCGCCGGCCGTGACCACCAGGATCGGCGCTTCCTTCACTTGACGCCCGCCTCCGTGCGCGCTGCAACGCAGAACGCCGCCACCGCATCGCGCAAGTCGCGCCGACGGTCATCGCCGGTACTCTCACTGAAGCAGAACGACAGTCGCAGCTGATCGAGCCCGGCGCGCGGATCGCGTTCCCGTGCATCCGCGGGATAGAAGTCATACATCGGAATTGCAACCACGCCGTACTCGGACACGAGCCGTTCGATGAACGCATCGTCCGTAGTGACGTTGCCACCGAGAAATGAAAAAACCGTGAAAAAACCCGCCTCGGGATGAGTCCAGCCAAACTGTTGCGGCGCATCACCCAGCCCACGCTCGAGTCCTTCGAGCACGATCTGCCGATTCTCCCGATAGACGCCGAGCTTGGCTTCCGCCACGGGCCAAAGCGACTTGCACAGCTTCATCGCATCATCGTGTAACAACGCCTCGAATCCGCGCAGTGCTTCGGGATTCTGAAACAGTACGTCGCCGGCCGCCTCGGTGAGCAGCAGATCGCATATGCCGACCTGCATGCCGCCCTCGATTTCCAGTTGCGCCTGACTGTAGATGAAGCCGACGCGCGGACCGGGGAGACCGATCTTCGACCCAGTGAACAGGTGAATGGTGCGCTCGGGCGCGAGCGAGACGAAGGGTCGCGGCCGATCCTTGGCCGTCGCGTAGCTGATGTAGATGTACGGCGCGTCCTCGAGAATGAGAATGCCCGCCTCCGCCACGACGTCGAGAATCGCCTGCCGCCTTGCCGCGCTGAAGGAAAAGCCCGCCGGATTATGGCCATCGGGAATCGTGTAGTAGAACGGGACGAAGTATCCCGCCGCGCGTGCGGCTCGGATCTGTTCCTCGAATCGTTCGATCACTGGTCCTTCGGAATCCATCTCCACGCTGAACACGCGTGCTTGCCGATTGAGCTGCGCGCGGGCGAGAAAGCCGGCGTAGGTCGGCGCGTCAGTGATGTAAGCAACCGGTTTACCCGATCGTTCGAACAGCGAACACGCAAGGCTGATGCCCCCGGTCGCGCCGACCGTCGGAATCAGCCGATCCGGATCGATCGTCAGGTTCCAATCGGCACCATACACAGACGCGAAGGCATCCCGGGTTGGCTTGGGGCCGAGGGTATCTGCGTACGCGTACGCTGCGCGTAGAAAGTCCGGCAGCGCCTCGGCATCATTGATGCCTTCCAGACGCCGCAGATGATCGAAGTACTTCGCCTTGTGCGCCAGATACGTGCGCGGGTCTGTGACCTCGGGGTGTGGGTATCCCGCGCCAAGGTGATGGATCTTCAAGCCCTTTTGCGCGGCCACCGCGCGCAGGCGCGGCAGCGACGCCGACATCTGCCGCGTGACGGAGACCCGCTGACGCCTGATGTCTGGTGCGACCAGACTGGTCGGCTTCGAATCGCTCATCGCATCCCTTCCACATTGGATGGTCCGCGACACTGCTCTAGCATGACGACATACGTCAAGTTGGCAGGCGCCATTGAATCTGCACTATCACGTTCACCCCGGCGACGGGCCTTACCTCTTTCTCGTGCACGGGTTCCTCACCAGCAGCGTGCAGTGGCGCGACAACCTCGCCGCACTCGCCGAGGTCGTAACCCCGGTGACCATCGACCTGTGGGGACACGGCAATTCACCCACTCCGAACGAAGCGGCGATGTACCACCCGCGACACTACGTCGTCGAACTCGAGCGCATCCGCACGGCGCTCGGCGCCACGTCGATCCTGTTGTGCGGATACTCCCTCGGCGCCGGGCTGACGCTGCGTTATGCACTCACGCATCCGGGACGCGTCATCGCGCAGGTGTTCACGAACTCGAGTTCGGGGCTCGCTGATGCACAAGAGCAAGCCGGCTGGCACGCGACCGCTACGAGTGCCGGTAACCGGATCCGTGCCGGCGGCCTTGCCGCCATCGAGGCATTACCTGTGCACCCCAAGCGGGCGCAACACTTGAGTCCATCCATGTACACCGCGCTCACCGAAGACGCGGCGCGGCTACGCCCCGAAGGTGTCGCGCGAACGCTCGAAATCACCAACCCGAACGCGTCGGTGCGAGACGAAATCGGTCGGAATCGCTCGCCGTCACTCCTCGTCTGCGGCACACGTGAGTCTCGATTTCGAAGCAAGCGCGACTACGTCGCCGCGCAGATGCCGCACCTTCAGATCGCTGACCTCAACGTTGGCCATGGTGTAAACATGGAAGATCCCGCAGCCTTCAACGGCGCGGTCGTTGCATTCTTCAAGGCTGCGTTCGACTGAGCCGCCAGCTGCGAACAGCCTTCGGCACGTCATCGCAACTGGCAATTACCAGACGCGCCTCTTCCAGTTCGCATTCGACCACAGCGCCACCCGCGAACCGCACGCGCCATCGGTCCTGCGCCAAGGGTTCAGACTCCCCCTGCTGCGAAGGTGCGATGCGCGCGAACGCGCGCGCGGCCTGCACGGCGGCGGGCTCGAAGCTCGAACCGCGCAACCAGTCGAATGCGACACCCTGCTCGAGCGCCTCAAGAAATCGCGGAACGTCCGCCGGCGAAACGCGGCCGTACACATCGCCATGCGGCAGCACGAGCACGTTTGGTGCAAATCGGTGGCCCCCCACGTGTGTGGTCTGCCACACATTCTCGCCGCGCTGCGCACGTAGCGCCGCGTAGGCCGGCAGCCCGAATCGGGCACAGCAACGGTCGCGTTGACCATTGGTACAGACAAAGAACTGGGGAGATGTCACCGGATCGCCGCCCGTCTGCAGATCCAGGTCGAGCAATTGATCGTATGCCTCGACCACGAAGCGGCGCATGCCAGCCGCTGTTGCGTGAAACAGACTCATTCCAGGGTCCGTGTGTTCCGGACGGCGAATGAACTGCACACGCGAAAGCTGACTCTGCGCGGTCAGCCACCTTCGCACGGGCTGCGACAGATCGTTGTCGACCACGGCCTTCGCCTGCCATGTCGGCCGGTACTCCACCAACAGCCACGCACTCAGCACATCGGCTGTGCCCGCCATCGGTTCGTCGATTGCCACCTCTGCGCAATAGGACCGTTGTGCCACTTGTCGCTCCCTTCGACCGGACGCTCAAGGTAGCATGTCGAATTCCGGTCGGAGGTTCCATGACGCGCGTACTGCCCACATTCGTCCTGTTCGTGCTGGGTTTGAGTTCGGGAGCGAGCCACGCCCAAGCGCCAGACGTTCGCCAGCTCATGACGCCCGAGGAGTTCGAGGCTGCAGGGCTCGCGAAACTGAGCGCCGAGCAATTGGCAGCCCTCAACCAATGGGTGCTGCGCTATACGGCCCGTGACGTGCCGGAACTCACACGCAACAACCCAGTGGTACAAGCCGAAGTCGAAAAAGTAGAGGCCGAAGGTGTACGGACGCGTATCGTCGGCGATTTCCGAGGCTGGAGCGGCGACACGATCTTCACGCTCGAGAACGGTCAGGTCTGGAAGCAACGCCTCGATGGACGTTGGTTTTACCGCGCTGAATCCCCCGAAGTCGAGCTGCGCCGCAACGCGATGGGCTATTGGGTGTTGAGGGTGATCGAGCGCGATCGCAGTGTTGGGGTGACCCGATTGAAATGAATGCCCGCGCCGCCCTGATCGAGCAAACACGAACATTGCTCCGCGCCCGCCGCGTCGCCGATGCCGAACAGCTCCTGCTCCGCGAGCTCGCAAGCGACAATCGCGACGGCGACCTGCTCGAACTGATGGCCGAGTTCTATCTCGAGGTGCGGCGACCGACCGACGCCGTCAAAGTACTCACATGGTGGACGGAGGCCGACCCTCAGCGCATCGGCGCATACCTGATGCTCGCAGACGCCTTCGTTCAACTCGACCAGATTGCCGATGTGCTGGCCGTATACACGCGCTTGAGCACCGTCCATCCGGAGCTCGCGATGGCGCACTTCAATCGCGCCTATTACCTGCGCAGATTGGGTCGACTCGAGGAGGCCGTCGCCGCGTATCGCCGCGCAATTGATCTGGGCGTCGAAAATCCCGCAGAGGCGTGGAGCAACATCGGGATCATCCTCGGCGAGATCGAGCGTCACGACGAGGCCCGTCGCGCATTCTCGACTGCGCTCGCCGCCGATCCGCGCTGGATTCCAGCGTTGTACAACTTCGGCTTGCTGCACGAGGAATTCGGCGAGCGCGAATCGGCATTGAACGTGTACCAACAGGTGCTCGCGATCGATCCCCTCTACCATGACGCGCTGGCACGTATCGTCCACGCGCAGATCATCGAAACGCCTACCGACGAGCTGCTCGGACGCGTGAGCGCGGCACTCTCGCGCGATGATCTGACGCCTGGCGCCCGCGAAGCGCTCTTGTTCGCGCAGGGCAAGGCCCTCGACGAGTGCGGCGAGTACGACGCTGCATTTGCCGCGTACCAGCAGGCCAATTCCGTTGCCCGCACCCGCACCAAGGCGTACGACCGCGCGTTGATCGAGCGTGACAGTCAGAACATCCGCAACACCTTCTCCGCGCGCTGGATCGCCGATGCAGCGCCGGCATCAGACCGCGCGCCTGTCTTCGTCTGCGGCATGTTTCGCTCCGGTACCACGCTGATCGAACAGATGCTCGGTGCGCATCCCGCTCTCACGCCCGGCGGTGAGATCGGCTATTTCAATGCCGCACTCGGTGACGAATCCGCCGGCTATGCAACGGTAGTTGCGGCCGCGGGCGACGCTGGACTGCGCAGCCTGGCACTGGGTTATCTCGACTATCTCGATCAGCGATTTCCCGCTTCGACGCGGGTCATCGACAAGCGGCCCGACAATTTCCGCTTCCTCGGCCTGTTGCGCGGGCTGTTCCCTGCCGCGCGCTTCATCATCATGCAACGCCACCCGCTCGACACCTGTCTGTCGATCTACTTTCAGCAGTTGGGCGCGGGGCTGCGCTACGCGAGCGATCTCGAAGACACCGCCCATTACATCGCGTCCTATCGATCGCTGATGGAACACTGGAAGGCACTGTTCCCGGAGCGAATATTGGAAGTGCGCTACGAGCGCTTAGTCGAGCAGCCAGAAGTCGAACTGCGGCGGGTCTGCGATTTTCTCGGGTTGCCATGGGACCCAGCCGTGCTCTCGACCCCGACGAACGTCAGTCGCGTGCGCACCGCGAGCACCTGGCAGGTGCGAAGCCCCCTTCACAGCGATTCGATTGGTCGATGGCGACACTATGCGACGCAGCTCGGCTCGATCGTCAACTCTTGGCCGGAGGCAGAATCCGATGACCACTGAAGGCAAGGACGCCGCGCGACAAGCGATCGGCAAGGCGCTGAGCATGCTGCACGCCGGCGATGCAATCGGTGCGTTGGACGTTCTCAACCAAGCTGCCAGCACCCATCCTCACGATGCCGAAGTCAGGCTGCAGCAGGCAGCGGCGCTGCGAACCATGGACCGGTTGCCGGACGCCGTGCGCGCGCTGGATGCGGCGCTGGCGATTGATCCGTACTTTTTTCTCGCGCTGCTCTCCAAGGGCGCCATCCTCGAACGTATGGCACAACCTCGGCTCGCCGCCAGGATCTATCGAGACGCCCTCGACATCGCCCCGCGCCCGGAGCAAACGCCAGCCGCACTGCAGAGCG
>JBGSQB010000087.1:0-3224 GCA_041738285.1 Pseudomonadales bacterium
GACGGGATCCCCAAGCGCTGCACAGGGTGCTGATCGAGCAGGGCGCGATTGCGATGCTCACCGACCCGTCACCGATGGGTGCGCGCCCACCGCCGTCGGGCCCCGCAGAGATGGCGCGGTCCGTCGCGGCTGTACAACGCCTCTTCGAACCTGAACAAAGGGACAGTTTACTTGTTCAGGTTCGAACGCCGAACCTGAACAAGTAAACTGTCCCTTTGTTCAGGTTCGGGGTATCAGCTGGCGAGTTGTAGCGGCGGCCGGCCTGGCGGTTCGAGCTGCGGGGTGCGCTCGAGGACTTCAAAGGCGTCGTGGCGCACGTGATTGGCCTGCATCTCGTCGCGCAGCATCTGCTCTGTGACCGTGCCGGCATCCATGCACTCCCGCAACAGCCCAAAGAACAGCAGTTCCTGGTTCTTGTCGGGGTGCGCCTTGTAGTTGCCCATGAAAGCGTACTCACCGAACAGGTGGCGGCGGGCGCGCATCAGCCAGCCGATCGGTGGAAACAGCCGAAAGCGCTCGGCGATGCGCCAATCGACCGGCAGACCGGTCTTCCACGGCTGCGTCTTGCGCCGCGTCGTGTGCAGCATCTTGGTGCGCGAGGTGAGCTTGTCGAAGTCGTTCCACTCGTTCTCGAACTGCCCGATGGTGCTGCGATCCTCGGCCTTCAGGCAGATCCAGTCGTGGTAGTCGAGCGTGCCGTCGAACATCGAATGAAACTGCGCTTCGCAGTGCCAGTGGGTGAGCTTGGCGCAATCGAGCAGCATGACGCTCGAGGCCATGCAATGGTCGATCACACCTTTGGTGCCCGAACGCGACCGGCACTGGATCGCGTTGCCCTGCATGTCTCGGGTGAGCAGTTCCCAGATGTCGGCGACGGCAAAGATGTCCGGGTCGATGACGATGGCGCGGCCCTGATACCCCATGAGCTCCGGCGGCATGAAGCGCAGTGGCGTGAACGACTGCAGGTCATCGTTGAGCCATACGCGTTTGACGCCGTCGCGCAGATAGAGCTGTCCTTCGTGCGCCGCCAGAAATGGAAAGTCGACGGTGTTGATGATCTTGACGTCGAATTTGTCGTTGTTGCGCGATCCGCGGCGCAGCGCGTGCTCCGCGACGATTGCGCCAACGATCTGCTTGGGATTGCTGTGGATGAATACGCAATGGTTCACGTCGCGGCCTCCTTCGACGGTGTGGGCGTGCCGTAGTCGAATCGTGGGTCAAGGGTAGCGTTGATCGTCTGTTCGATCACCTGCAGCTGTTCGTCGTCGAAATAGTCGGCAAAGCCGCCGACCTTGGCCCGACGGGTCTTGAAGGAATCGGGGTTGGCGACGTCGCCGGCCTGCAATCTGCCGCTGTCGGACGCGCTTTCGGCTTCACGCTGGCGCATGTTCTCGAACTTGGCCCACTCGACCGCGTCATCGATCTGCGCGGTGGTGGCGTTTGCCCCCAGGAACTGGGCGACTGCGCCGAACTGCGATGCCGTATCGGCGCGCAGATCTTCGTAGCGCACGACCAGGACTCGGGGCAGCAGGTCGAGCGCTGCTGCCCATTCGTTGAGCCAGCGGTTCACCTTGGGCAGGCCGCTGCTGCCGATCATGAAATCGAAGGCGCTGGTCGCGCCGTCGCGCGGTGGATACTCGTTCAATGCGATTTTGTGTTCGCGCATGCGGTGCAGCCACTGGAAGTACTGCGACATGGTGATGTCGGCGGGATGGCGCACCAGCAGGATCACGGGCTTTTTTGCATACGCCGTCTTCGCGCCGCCGTCGCCGGTGTAGTCGCGCAGGTAGTTGTCGTGCGTGAACAGGATCTTCGGGATGCTCGGCTGCAACTTGTGGAAGTTACCGAACTCGATGAGGCTGCCTTCGGCGAGACAGTGTTGTTGCTGATACAGCCGCGAGATCATGACGCGTACCCACGTCCGTCCGCTCTTGCCGAACGATGCGATGACGCAGTCGGCGCGAGACAGTCGCTGGGCGTCGAGCCACCCGCGCATGCGCCGTTCGGTCGAATATCTGTGCTGTTCGGGAAGCAATCGCCCCGCTTGTTCTAGGAGTCGCTGCAGCATGTTGTGTTGGTTGGCGCGTCCGGTGCGTTTCGGTGCGTAGTGTAGCGGTTTCGAGTCAGGAGAACCCGGCGACGGCGCGCAGCCGCTTGCGGATCAGGCGCGGCAACTTGGCCGCGCGGATCTGCCAATGCTGCGGTACGTCGAACAGTTTGAAGTCGACCTCGCCCACGAGATTCATGAACAGGCGACGGTGCGCTGTGGGCTTCCGCACGGTGACGCCATGCAAGGCGTCGGGACCGTTGACGAACATCACCAGCACGTTGCGTTCGTACTTCACTCGCATGACCCGCTCGGTGATCGATTCGTCCACGAACATGCCATTGTAGCGGCGCGCGTACTGGCCCGCGGAGAGATCGTTGCGGAAGCGACAGATGTCGAGGTCGCCGCCGGTGGAGTCGTCTTCGGCGGCGCGCAGGTAGAAGAGCCCGGTGAGGAGCTTCTTGTTCGAATCGATGTGAATCGTCTTCACGGACGATGCATCGGTCGCGGGGGTATTGCCCGCCAGTTGCGCGTCGAGTAGCAGGTCGCAGTTGTCGAAGGTATCGGCGTTGCGAACGCCCAGCCGCAGCGCGCGCAAGTGGTCTTCGCCAGCGAACGCATGTGGATACCGCGACACGATGGTCGCGCCAAACACGTCCACCACTTCATTGAAGAAGTCGGGCGAAGCGTGATAGCTGCTGAACGCCTTCCACAGTTCAGGCACCTCTGGCGATGCCAGCGCGTCGTGAGTCGTCATGCTCCAGCGGGAATTGCTCTGTGCCTGGTCACCGCCAACGGTGGCCGTACCCGGGTACTGCGCGATCAGCGCATCGCACAGCGCGGCGGGCAAGGCATCACGCACCACCACGTGGGGGAAGGGGTCGGCCACGATGTCGGACCTGCGTACGTTCTGCAGGACCGAGAGCGATTGAGATTTCCAGTCGACGCTCATCGCGTGGAACGGCTATTTGTTACGACGCGCGAAAGTGTTGGCCCGGCGACGTGCGCAGTCAAGCCGCGGCGTGAGGATTGCGGCAATTACTACTGCTATAGTCACGCCCGCTGATCGGCTGACGGTCGCGGAGGTGGCGTGGATCGCAACATCGGCTGGGGAATCATTGGCTGCGGTGACGTCGTGGTGCGCAAGTCCGGCGCCGCGCTGTCGGCGGTCGACGGC
>JBGSQB010000090.1:0-74332 GCA_041738285.1 Pseudomonadales bacterium
GCAAGGCGCGGCCACTGAAGCGGCCGATGCGGCCGGTGCAATGGCCGACAAGGCTGCGGACGCCGTCAATACCGCGGCAGACAAAGCCAAAGAGAAGATGCAGTAGCGTCGACTGGGACGGGCGAATTTCGCCCGTCCCATCCGCATCCTGCCCGGACTCGGCGGCGCGCCCGCGGCCCGCGGCTCCCCGCGCCCTTGCGGGTTTGAGTCGGAAACGGGTTAAGATCGGACTCTTGCCCGACATTGCGCCGGGGTCTTCAAAGACGGCTCGAAAAATCACGCATCCAGAAAGGGGGATCGCAATGAAAGACGTAGTCATCGTCGACAGTGTTCGGACAGGCCTCGCCAAATCATTCCGTGGCAGTTTCAACCTGACCCGCTCCGACGACATGCTGGCGCACTGTATCGACGCGCTGCTCGCTCGCAACCCAAAGCTGTCGCCCGATGAGGTCGAAGACGTCGTGGTCGGTGCGGCCAGCCACGCCGGCGAACAGGATGGCAACCTCGCGCGATTGGCGGTGGTGCTCTCCAAACTGCCGATCACAACGGCCGGTCTCACCATCAACCGCTTCTGTTCTTCGGGCCTGCAGTCGATCGCAATCGCCGCGAATCAGATCGCATCGGGTCAGACCCAGGTTGCTATCGCGGGCGGCGCCGATTCCATCTCGATGCGGCAGCGCCAGGAGCCGGGCAAGTCGAAGCCCAACAAGCGTTTGATCGAAGAGAAGCCCGCCATCTTCATGGCGATGGGTAACACCGCAGAAGTCGTTGCCCGCCGTTACCAGGTAACGCGCGAAAAGCAGGACGAGTACGCGCTGCAGAGCCAGCAGCGGTACGCAAATGCCGTGGAAAAAGGCTGGATCGCAGAAGAGATCGTGCCGATGACGGTCACCATGAACAAAGTCGACAAGGCATCCGGCGCCGAGAGCCAGGTCAAGGTCACCGTCGACAAAGACGAGTGCAACCGTGCGGACACGACGCTGGCTGGCCTTGCCAAGCTGGCACCCGCCTTCGAAGAGGACGGCAGCGTCACGGCCGGCAACTCATCGCAATTGTCAGACGGCGCGTCGATGACCCTGATGATGACGGCAGAGCGAGCGGCGCAACTCGGTCTCGAGCCGCTCGGCATTTTCCGCGGTTTTACCGTCGCCGGCTGTGAGCCCGACGAGATGGGCATTGGTCCCGTGTTCTCGATTCCACGGCTGCTGAAGAACGCCGGCCTGACAATCAAGGACATCGATCTGTGGGAGTTGAACGAAGCGTTCGCATCCCAGTGTCTGCACTGCCGCGATGCCCTCGACATCGACAATGCGATCTACAACGTCAACGGCGGCAGCATCGCCATTGGCCATCCCTTCGGTATGACCGGCTCGCGCCAGACGGGCGGCGTACTGCGGGAGCTGAAGCGCCGCAAGAAGAAGTACGGCATCGTGACGATGTGCATTGGCGGTGGTCAGGGCGCGACAGGCCTGTTCGAGGCGACCTGAAATCCGGTCCATGGAACGCGGCGAGCTCGCGGAAACAAATTGAAACGAATCCAGGGCACGCCGAAATGCCGGCGAAACGCAATTGGCCGACACTCTGTGCCCACTTCGAGGGTGACTCACGCGTGTTGATCCGCCTCAGCCTGTTCACGATGCTGTGGATCGCCAGTGCGCTTGCGCTGGCGAATCCCTATCGTGGGCACTCCGATGCGCAACTCACGGACCTCGCTGCCGGTTGGGAGTCCCTGTCCGAGGACGACCGGCGCGCGCTGCTGACGGAGATGCGCTCCCGCATGACCGCGAAGAAAGATGGAACCCGGATCATCGCCATCAAGACCCAGCGTCGGTACGGACGCATGGTGCGCCAGCCGGATGGATCGGTGGTGCGCATCGAAACGACCGAGCAACTGGTGCGCTATCGGCGTGTCGCGGATGACGCTGCTGAGGCGGTCAGCCGGCCGTTCGGCGTTGGCTTCGAAGCCCGCACGGAACCTGCCGACCCGGATGCCGCGATCAAGGTCAACGCGCCTGCGCCAGTGGCTGATCAGCCGTAGACTGGCCGATGAGTGAGCGACCGCGACTGCTGGTGGTCGATGACGACGCGGAACTGCGGGAACTCGCAACTGCCTACCTGAGTCAGCAGGGCTTCGAGGTCGAGGCCGTCGCCGATGCGCAGGCCATGGATGCGCGATTAGGCGAGCGTCGCTTCGATCTCCTGATTCTCGATCTGATGTTGCCCGGCGAGGATGGTCTGTCCATTGCCAAGCGCTTGAAGGGTCGCATCGATCTGCCAATCATCATGGTCTCGGCCCAGGGCGAGGACGTTGATCGGATCGTCGGCCTCGAGGTGGGCGCGGACGACTACATCGCCAAACCGTTCAATCCGCGTGAGCTGCTGGCACGTATTCGCGCCGTCTTGCGGCGTGCGCAGGCGCGTGTTGCGGCAGCATCGGAACGGGCATCAGACGCTCGGTTTGGTCCATTCGAGCTGGAAGTGAACGCTCACCGTCTGTTGCGCGACGGGCAGCCCGTTGCGCTCACCTCCGGCGAGTTCGATCTGCTCGCAATCCTCGTTGCGCACCCCAACAAGGTGCTCGACCGCGACCGCATCCTCGACCTCTTGACGGGTGCCGAGCGCTCGCCGTTCGATCGCAGCATCGACGTCCGGGTGACGCGCTTGCGCGGCAAGATCGAACCGGATCCGTCAGCGCCTATCTACATCAAGACCATCTGGGGTAAGGGTTACATGTTCTGCCCCGACGGCAGCTGACGGAGATCCGCGCGGGTGCTGCGCCGACCTACCTCGCTGCTGCTGCGCACGACGTTGGTGCTCGCTCTCTCCGCCATCGCCATTGCCGGCACCGCAGTGCTGGCACTCAGTACGTTCGTCATCGGACCGATCGCGGAACAATCCGCGGACGATGAGGCCGCGCTATTGGTGTTGTCGGCGCAGACGTGGGTCGAGCTGCCTCCCCAGGCCCGACCTTACTTCGAGTTGGAGCTGGCCGAGAGCCACGATCTGATCATTTCGCCCAATGCCCGCGATCTGCCGCCGGCGGACCTGAGCGGGGGGTATCTGGAATTGCTCAAAGACGAACTGTCGGCGCGGCTGGATACGGATGTGCCCTTGCTACAGGGCGATGACCTCATCTGGGCCAACGTGCCCATGGGTGGTTACACCATGCAGATCGGGCTGTCGCCCGATCGACGCGAGGTGCAGCCACTCAATGTCGCGCTTTCTATCGTGCTGATGGGCGCCGCAATCGTGTTCGGGGCGTCGCTCTTGATCGTGCGCCGCCTGGCATTGCCGCTGGTGCATGCGGCGGCGCTGGCGGAGAGCTTTCGCGGCGCCGAGGCATTTGTGCCGTTGCCCGAGGAGGGCCCGCGCGAACTCGTGACTCTTGCACGCAGCTTCAACACCATGGCGCGGGAGATCGCTGCGCTGTTGTCCAACCGAACGACGCTTCTTGCGGGTATTTCGCACGATTTGCGAACGCCGCTCGCGCGTATGCGCCTCGCGCTGGAACTGTTGCCACCGTCGGTCGATCGCGCCTGGATCGAACGCTTCGAGCGCAATCTCATCGCCATGGATGATCTCATCGGGGATGCGCTGCGCTTCGCCCGCGGCACCTTCGAACTGCCGGAGCGAGTGCCGCTGGGCAGGACTCTGCGCGAGATGGTGAACGCGATCGATGAGCAGTGCGAGGTGCGATGGCGTGGGCCGGAGGACGTCAGCTGTGCCCTGGCCCAGGGCGCCCTGCGGCGGGTGCTGCAGAACCTGATCGCCAACGCCCGCACCCACGGCGGTTCCGTTGCCCGCGTATCCATCGAGGTCGACAAAGCGGTACGAATTCACGTGATCGACAGTGGCCCCGGTATTCCGGAGGATCGACGCGCGGCGGTGCTGCAGCCGTTCTACCGGCTGGAAAAGTCACGTAGTCAGGCCACTGGCGGCAGCGGCTTGGGGCTCGCGATCGTTCAACAACTGTGTCAGACCCACGGCTGGACGGTCGAGATCACCGACGTCGATCCAGTCGGCACCGACGTCATTGTGACGATCCCGCTGTGAAACACACTGACACAAAATGCGGGTCGGACGAAATTCGCGGGAAACAGCTGGCGGCGCACACTCTGCTTCGACATCGGCTGATTTGGTCAGCCGTGATTTGATCAGCCGATGTGCAAAGCAATCTCTATCCCCTATGACCTTTGGCTCTCGAGGTCGTCTAGTCCGCTGATTTCTCTCCAGATCAGCGGACTTTTTTTCGCCTATTGAATTGATCAGGTCGTCTGGTGCAGATGCACCGTTCGCTGTGGGAACGGAAACGAGATGCCGGCGGCGTCAAAGGCGAGCTTCACCGCTTCGGTGGTGTCGAACGTGACGGGCCAATAGTCGGGCACTTTGACCCATGCGCGTACCGTCAGATTGACCGCGTTGTCACCGAGGGCCGACACGATCACCGCGGCCGGCGGATCCGCAAGCACTCGGGCGTCCCTGGCGAGCACCTCATTCAGTACCTGTTTGGCGGTGGCGATGTCATCGTCGTAGCCGATCCCGAACACCAGATCGACCCGGCGCGTCTCTTCCGCCGAATAGTTGGTGATGATGCCGTTGGAGATGGCGCCGTTGGGAATGATGATGACCTTGTTGTCTCCGGTCTTGATCACCGTGCTGAAGATCTGGATCGACGCGACCGTCCCGCTGACGCCCTGTGCTTCGACGAAGTCGCCGACTTTGTAGGGCCGGAACAGCAGGATCAGAACGCCGCCGGCGAAGTTCGCAAGGCTGCCCTGCAAGGCGAGGCCGATGGCCAGGCCCGCGGCGCCCAGTATGGCGACGAAGGAGGTCGTTTCGACGCCGATCATGGAGGCGACGCTGATGAGTAGCAGGGCCTTCAGCAGGACCCCGGTCAGCGAAGTCAGAAAGCGACCCAGGGTTGGCTCGACGGCCCGGGCACCGAGCGTCCGACCCACGGTGGCGATGAGGCGGTTGACGATCCAGAGGCCGACAACCAGTACGACGATGGCGAGGACCAGGCGGGGACCATAGCTCAGGGCCATGTCGAAGGCCTTTTCGACGTACCGGCTGACGACTTCGGGGTCTACGTCCTGCATTGGTTCGGCTCCAGGGGGCGGGATGTGACTCCCGGGATGACAATATGGTCTGTTGCCCGCGCGGTGTGGCGACAGGCTGTACTTGGCGTAAGGGTTGCCCTACGCTAGCGGCCGTTGCGCAATGCCGCAACACCGGGTGGCGCAAAAAAAGTCCAAAGAGACGTCCCAGCCGCCCACAACCCTGATAGAGATTCATAAGGAGTGACACATGTTTGGTCGATTGACGGTGACGATCGCAACCGTTGCGATGGCGCTGGCATTGCCCGTCGCCGCGGATTCAGGTCCGGACGAAGGCAACTTCTACATTTCGCCGCTGGGCACCTACTACGGCACGCCCAACGACCTCGGGTACAAGGGCTCGTCGATCGGCTACGGCGGCGCGTTGGGTTGGTCGTTCAAACAGAACTGGGCGGCAGAAGTCTCGCTGTTCAGCTACGACGCCAATGTCGATGTACCGGGTGGCAACTCGGCGGACATCACCAGCGTCTGGGGCAACATCTTGTACCTCGTCCCGGTTGAATCCCATCTGCAGCCCTACGTCACCTTCGGTGGCGGTCGTGGCAAGTACGAGTTCGGCGCGCCGGGTACAGACAAGAAGATCAACGAGTACAACCTGGGCGTCGGTGCCTTCTACGGACTGTCCGATCGCATCAGCATGCGCGGTGACGTTCGTGGCGTTTATCTGCATGACAACAACGACGACGTCCGTCCGTTCGCCTCTTTGGGCGTTGCGGTGAAGCTCGGCAAGCTCGAGCCGAAGGTATTGCCGGATGCGGATGGCGACGGCGTACCGGATGCCAGCGACAAATGCCCCGGCACGCCCGCGGGCCGTCGCGTTGATGCGACCGGCTGCGAGTTCGATGCCGATTCCGATGGCGTGGTCGATGGCGCCGATGCGTGCCCGAATACGCCCGCGGGTGTAGCCGTCGACAGTCGCGGTTGCCCGCTCGACTCGGATGGTGACGGCGTACCCGATTACCTCGATCAGTGCCCCAACACACCGCGTGGTACCAAGGTCGATGCCAAGGGTTGCCCGATCGTGGTTGCCGAACCGGTGACCTTCGATCTGACGGTCGAATTCGCCTACGACTCGGCCGTGATCAACGATCTGTCCTTCCGAGAGTTGCGCCGCGCCATGCAGTTCCTGCGCGATCATCCCTCGACCGAGGCTGTGATCGAAGGTCACACCGACAGTCGCGGTGCCGATGACTACAACCAGAACCTGTCCACACGCCGCGCAGCAGCGGTCGTCGACGTGCTGAGCAAGTCGGGCATCGAAGTGTCCCGACTGCGTTCGGTGGGTTACGGTGAGAGCCGACCGGTTGCATCCAACGATACCGACGAAGGCCGCCAGCGTAACCGCCGAGTGGCAATCGTCGTATCCGAGTAACCATCGGTTCGATTGGTTGATTGAAGACGCCGGTGCACGCGAGTGCACCGGCGTTTTGTTTTCTGGAGCCTGCACGCATGCGTCTTGTGATTCTACTTGCCATGACCTGCACCATTCTCGGTTGCGAGTCGATGGAGTACGGGATCAAGGAGCAGTTTGGTATCGAGAAGCGCGACATCATGGTGGCGCGCGTGTCAGATGCGGCTGCAGCACAAGAGGATGCCAAGACTCAGTTTCGCAGCGCGCTCGACGAATTCTCCGCGGTAGTGGGGACACAGGGTGGCGACCTCGAAGATCTGTACGATGATCTCAGCGATGCGCTGAGCGATAGCGAATCGCGCGCGACGGCGGTGACGGCACGCATCAATGAGGTCGAGCGCGTGTCGAAGGCGCTGTTCGATGAGTGGAGCGATGAACTCGAGGAATATGCCAGTGCGCAGCTGCGAAGGTCGAGCGAACAGAAGCTGGCGACCACTCAGACGCGATACAAAGAACTCATGGGCTCGATGCGTCGCGCTGAATCGCGCATGGAACCCGTACTCATCGCATTCCGTGACCAGGTGCTGTACCTGAAACACAACCTGAACGCCAAGGCTGTCGCTGCACTCGAGAGCGAACTCGTGACCATGGAGAAGGACGTGGCTCGCCTCGTCAGCGACATGGAAGCGTCGATCCGCCAATCGATGGCTTTCATCGAGGAATTGGAGGCAGCATGAAGGCGTTCAAGTGGATGGTCATCGTGATCGTGGTGCTGATCGCTGCGATCGTGGGGTACGTCGTACTCAACAGCGGAGCACTCGCAAAGCGGGGCATCGAGACCTATGGCACCGAGTTTCTGGGTGCCAAGGTAAATGTCGATCGTGTCGAACTCTCGCTGACGGATGGCGCAGGCACCATTCGCTCACTCGACATCGCGCAACCGGCTGGATTCGACGGTGACAGTGCGGTGCGCGTCGATTCCATCGCGCTCGTGTTGAATGCAGCGGAATCAACAGCGGATCTGGTGGTGATCGACCGAATCACCGTGGACGGTGCGCGAATCAATGTGATCGCCCGCAGCGCAGAAGACAACAACTTCCGGGCATTGCTGGACAACCTGCAGCGCACCACCGGCATGGCTCAAAGCGAGTCGAGTACGCAGAAGCTCATCATTCGCCGGTTCGATTTCACCAATGCAAGCGCGAATGCGGCGCTACCGCTGACCGCCAAGAGTGTGGAATTATCGATTCCCGATGTTCACCTCACTAACATCGGTGACGCAACCGCCGGTGCGACACCGGACGAGGTCGCGCAGTTGATCATGGTTCCAGTAACGAAGGCCGTGATGCGTGCCGTCAGCGAATCCATTTCTGCGAGCGTTGTCAAAGGCGCTAGCGATGCGCTGCGCGATAGACTCGGCGGTTCCCTGGACAAGCTGCGTCAACTCGGACATCCGACGGACTGACATGACTACTGCATACGAGAACGTTCTATATCAGATTGATGGGCCGCTTGCGCTCATCACGATCAATCGCGCGGACAAACACAATGCGATCTCGCTGGCGACGCTTGCGGATCTTCAGGCGGCCGTTGCAGAGGCGGCGGCTGACGATGCGGTTCGAGTGATCGGCATCACGGGCGCAGGCGATAAGGCGTTCGCGTCGGGATCGGATCTCGGCGAGGTACTGCACCGCGATTTCAAGAAAGCACTCGAACCGATCGTGCAGGGCCTGGCAGATCAACTCGAGCGCACACCGAAACCGACGGTTGCTGCGATCAACGGCATCTGCATGGGCGGCGGGCTCGAAGTCGCGCTCGGTTGCGATCTCCGCATTGCCAGTACCAATGCGCGCTTTGCAACGCCCGAAGGCAAACTCGGGATCATTCCCGGTGGTGGCGCGACGGCGCGGCTACCTCGCATCGTTGGTCGCGGATGGGGCATGGAGATGCTGCTGATGGGAGAGGCGATCGATGCCGAGCGCGCGCTCGCGATCGGTCTCGTGACGCGTGTCGTGGCGCCCGAGGCGTTGCGCTCCGAGCTCAAGCGCATTGCCGATCACCTCGCGTCATTCGCGCCTTTCGTGCCACGAACGATGAAAGCGATGGTTCACTTCGGAATGGAGGCGAGCCTCGCGGGTGCGCTGATGTTCGAGAAGTACGCTCAGGGCGCGCTGGTGCAGACCGATGACAAAGTCGAAGGCATCAGCGCGTTTCTGGAGAAGCGAACGCCCGATTTCAAGGGCCGCTGAGCACGCCTTGCCCGTGTCCTTGATCGGCCGCGTATCGCTGGTGGATACTGCCAGTCCGTTTTCAAAGCACATAATCGAGGGAAGGCATGACAGCGACAAAATTCCCGATCGAGGCTGGGCACATCATGATGTTTGCCCGGTCGGTCGGCGACGACAACCAGATCTACTACGACGAAGACTACGCCAAGAAGACTGAACCAGGCGCCGTCATTGCGCCGCCGACGTTCGTGCAGTCGAGCGCGCAGTTCGACCCTGACTACTTTCTGCGTCCCAAGGTTGGTCAGGACTGGTTTGGTTCGGGTAAGGAACCGACCGGCGTCAAGCGATCGGCCGGTGGCGGTGGGGGCGGTGGTGGTGGCGGGCTGCATGCCGAGCAGCACTACGAGTATCACCGACATCCGCGTGCAGGTGATGTGTTGACCGCGACAGTCAAGCCCGGCAAGACCTGGGAAAAGGAAGGTAAGCGCTCGGGCAAGCTCGTGTTCAGCGAGTCGATCACCGAGTATCGCGATCAGAAGGGCGAACTGGTGGTGACCGCTCGCGGCGTCGGTGTTCGCACCGAACGTGCCGTCGATCAGAAGTGAGGACACGACAATGGCATTGAAGAAGAAAGAACTGAAAGTCGGTGACACCTATACCGAACGGCTGGTCGAAGATCTCAAACGTACGCAGCTCGTGCAGTATGCTGGCGCATCAGGCGACTACAACCCGCTTCACACGGACGAGATTTTCACCACCAAGGTCGCGGGCTACCCGTCGGTATTCGCCCACGGCATGCTGACTATGGGCATGACAGGGCGCATGCTGACCAACTACGTGGGCGACGGGCGGCTGACGAAGTACGGCGTTCGCTTCACGAGTCAGGTGTGGCCCGGTGACACGCTCGACTCGACCGCCACGGTGGAAGCGATCCGGTCGGAAGGCGGCAAGCACTTCGTCGACTTGGTCGTGAGTACCGTCAATCAGGACGGCGTCGAAGTCATCAAAGGCAACGCGACGGCACGTATCGACGGCTGATCGGTTATTGATCGATCAACGGGGTCCCGCGCAGTCGGCGGCGATCCCGTTGGCGACATCGAAGATCGCAGTCCGCAGCTTGATCAGGCGCCGCGCGTCGAGTTCGGCGCCGACGGTCAGGTCGGAGAACGCATCTTCTCCGCCAAAGCAACCGAGCACTGCGGTGACCCCCGTCAATCGGCGCGCGCGCACTTCCGGCACGCAGCGCTCGAACATACGCCGCCAGAACCGTTCGTCCACGCGGGTCAGCAAAGCGATGAGTTCTTCCAGCCGAACCTCGAGTTCGACGAATCGCGCTTCCAGGATCGGGTCGAGCATTGGATCAATCCAGCTGCAGATTACGAAACAGATCCAGCGCCTCGGGGTTGGCAAGCGCGCCGACGTTTGCAACGGCACGGCCATGCAGTACATCGCGCACGGCGATCTCAGTGAGTTTGCCGCTGCGGGTGCGCGGAATGTCGGCGACCGCGATGATGCGGTCCGGCACGTGCCTTGGGCTTGCACCACTGCGTATTTCGCTGCGAATTCGACCGATCAGTTCATCAGTCAATAGCACGCCTTCCTTCATGCGAACGAACAACAGCAGTTGGATGTCGTCGTCTTTCTGCCGCGCAACGGCGATCGATTCCAGCACGTCGACGATGCGTTCGATCACGCGATAGATCTCCGCCGTCCCGACACGCACTCCGCCTCGATTGAGTACGGCGTCAGAGCGACCGTGGATGACGATGCCACCGTGCGCGGTGAACTCACCGAAATCGCCGTGATGCCACATACCTTCGAAGCGCTCGAAGTACGCCGCGCGATAGCGACTGTCATCCGGATCGTTCCAGAAGCCGACGGGCATCGATACGAACGATCGCCGGCAAACGAGCTCACCCTTGCCCCGCGACAGTGGCTTTCCGTCGTCGTCCACAAAAGCGACGTCCATCCCGAGGCCTTGGCACTGGATCTCGCCGGCGTACACCGGGGCACAGGGGTTGCCGAGGGCAAAGCAGCCGATGATGTCCGTGCCGCCGGTGATTGATGACAACCTGACTTTAGCGATGTGATCGTACGCCCAGCGATGACTCGAAGCCGGTAATGGTGAGCCGGTTGCGAGCATGGATGTGATACTGCCGAGGTCGTGGCGCGCAGCCGGACCGTAGTCGCTCTTGGCCAGCGCCGATATCAAACCGGGGCTGATCCCGACGTGATTAATCCGTTCTTCCTCGATGTATCGCCAGAGTGCGCCGGCATCCGGATAGAACGGTGCGCCTTCATACAGGCACACTGTCGTGCCATTGGCCAACGCAGACACCAGCCAGTTCCACATCATCCAGCCGCAAGTGGTGAAGAAGAGCAGCCGTTCGCCTGCGCGTAGATCGCAGTGCAGCGTATGTTCGATGCGGTGCTTGAGCAGGGTGCCGCCCTGACCATGCACGATGCACTTTGGAACTCCGGTCGTGCCGGACGAGAACATGATGAAGAGCGGTGCATCGAATCTGCGACGGTTGAACGTCAGCGGCGCCCCTGCCCCTGCGATGCAGTCGGCGTAGTCGAGATGCGGATGTTCAACGGTCCCTTCATCCGGCTCGTCGTCGGTGCGCACCAGGATCACTGTTTCTACGCTCGCGATCACGTTCGCCACGTCACGTACGCGCGTCGTGCATGCGAAGCGCTTGCCGTTGTATCGGTATGCGTTGCAACCGATGAGCACGCGCGGCGAAATCTGACCGAATCGGTCGACGATCGCGCTGGTGCCGAAGTCCGGTGAGCACGAACTGAACACCGCCCCCAGTGATGCGGTGGCGAGCATGCAGACGATGGATTCGATCCTGTTGGGCAGGATCGCAGCGACCCGGTCGCAAGCCCGGACGCCGATTGACCGCAGGTAGTTCGCAAGCGCGGCGACCTCGTCGTTGAGCTGCGCAAACGTGATCGATGCGCGCGCATCGTTTTCATCGCGATAGATGATGGCGATCTGCTCGTCTCGACGTGATAGCAAGTTCTCGGCGAAGCACAGTTGTGCGTCCGGGAACCAGCGCGTGCCGGGCATTGCATCGAGATCTTCGCACGGTGCATTGCCGGGTGTTCCGATCACTCCGCAGAACTGCCATGCAGCGCGCCAGAATCCTTCCCGATCTTCGATGCTTAAGCGGTGGAGCTCGTCATAGGTACGCGCGCCAAACTGCATGCGAAAGCGATCCATTGCGGTCGATGCGACCTGCGCAGAGGTTGGTCGCCACAGTGGTGTCACCAGCGCTCTTGGGATGTGCGCACGTCCACTTCGAATGACCATGCGCTGCGTGGTTGCTTGTAGAGGTATTGAAAGGCGTCGACGATGCCCTCGAGATTGATCAGCCCCTGCTCGCCAAGCTTGTTTGCATATTCGGGGAACCCCTTGATGATCTTGTCCCCACCGATGGGTCCGTCGATGACCACGTGACCGACATGAATGTGCTCCGGGCCATACTCCTTCGCCATCGCCTGGGCGAGGTTTCGCAGTGCGCCCTTGGCGGCGTTGAACGCACCGAAATTGGCGCGACCCCGAAGCGATGCGCTGGCGCCGGTGAAGAGCAAGGTGCCGCGGCCCTGCACGCGCATGCGCCGCACCGCTTCGCGGCCGAACAGGAATCCGCCGAAGCATCCCACGCGCCAGCTCTGTTCGAAGTAACTGGCGGTCATGTCGACGATCTTGCCCGGCGTGTTGTTGCCTGCGTTGTAGATGGCGACGTCGATGTCACCGTCACCTGCGGCATCTGCACGATCGAACAATGCGACGACGTCGGACTCGACTGTTGCATCGGCAACTACTGCAGTGGCGGTGCCGTCGTTGGTGGCGATTGAGTGTACAACGGTATCGAGCTGCGACTGTGTGCGACCCGCGACGAAGACGTGCAGACCGAGGCTTGCGAATCGCTCCGCCAAGCGAGCGCCAAGCCCGGCTTGAGGACCCACCCCGATGACAACGGCTTTGTTCATGCTGGGTGCTCCGTAGCTACACGACTCTGAATCGCAATGGTTGCGCGTTTGCCAGGCGCAGGCAATTGTCCGCTGCCACGGCCACGCTTCGCGCCAGCGTCTCGCGCGTGAGCCATGCGACGTGAGGCGTCAGCACCACGTCGTTGCGGCCGAACAGCGGATGATCGTGCGGCGTGGGCTCGTCCGTGAAGACATCGAGCCCGGCGCCGATGAGGGGGCCATGGTCGAGCGCTTCGATCAGCGCATTATCGTCGATGAGTGCACCGCGCGCGGTATTGATCAGGATGCTGCCACTGCGCATCGTGCGCAGGCGCGTCCGGTTCATGAGCTTCGTCGTCGCCGGTGTGAGCGGTATGTGCAGGCTGACGATGTCCGACCTCGCGAGCAGCGCATCGAGTGGCACGAATGGGAGATCGATGTCGGGCTTCCGCGACTGCGCCGAGTAGACGACCTGTGCGCCCATGGCCGACAGGATCGGTGCCAGCAGACGAGGTACTGCACCGAATCCGATCAGACCCACCGTGCGGCCGCGAATCTCACCGAGTCGGTCCTGCCGCTCAGGCGGCCATGCCCAACCCGCGCCCCCGCGCACTTCGGCATCGAACGGGCGCAGCAGGCGGAGCACTGCAAGCGCCAGCGCGAGGGTGTGTTCGGCCACCGCTGCACTGTTGGTGCCAGGCATGTTGCACACGGCGATGCCGCGGGCCTTGGCGTAGTCGAGGTCGATCGTGTTCACGCCAACCCCGATCTTCTGGATCAGCTTGAGGTTCGGCGCGGCATCCATGACGCGGCGGTCCACAGGACGCAGGCAGTGCCACAACACATCTGCGCTCGCGAGCAACTCGAACAGCCTTGTGTCGTCCGATTCTGGACAGACGTCGACATCGAGGCCGCGGTTGCGCAGCTCGCCAAGGCTCGCTGCGAATTGGGGCGCTGCGGCGTAGTTGTAGATCACCTTCATCTGCGTCGTCTCTCGACGATCATCCTAGGAAGTCGCGGGGATGGCTTGCCGGAAGCCGTGGATATCGACACGTTCGAAGAGGCCCGCAGCGCGATAAGGATCGCCCGCGGCGAAACGCTCCACCGCCGCCGCGTCTGGCGCGTCCACGATGAAGAACGATCCGCGCATGGTCTTGCCGTCTTCCGTCAGCAGCGGACCTGCGAGCAGGATCGTCAGCGATGGATTCTTGATGTACGCAAGATGTCGCTCGCGCGTCGCCATGCGTAATTCGAGGCTGTTGGGCTTATCGAGGCAGTAGAGCGCGAATTGCATGAGTCGTCCCTATGTCAGTTTCAGTAATGCGAGCGGCGGATGCCCCAGCGATTCGGAGATGCGCAACAGCTCATTCCACTTGGCGGTGCGCTCGCCGCGGGTCATTGAGCCCACCTTGATCATCGGTGCGCCCCAGCCAACGCTCAGATGCGCGATGGTGACGTCTTCGGTCTCGCCCGAGCGCGCGGAGACGATGGGCATGATGCTGCTGCGCGTACATGCGTCGAGTGCCGCTTTGGACTCCGTCAGTGTGCCGGCTTGATTCGGTTTGATGAGCGCGGCGTCGATGGCGCCAGACGTGGCGGCCTGCGTGATTCGTGCGGCGTTGGTGACGACGAGATCGTCGCCGACCACGCGGCATCTGGGTGCCCGTTTGCGGAAGCGGGCGAAGGAGTCGGCGTCGTCCTCTTGCGCCGGGTCTTCCACCAGTCGAATGGGAAATCGCTCGCACCAGGTTGCGAGCAACTCGATCCACTCAGTGGATCCGAGTGACCGCTTCTCGCGGGATAGACGGTACTGCCCATCGACATAGAACTGGGTTGCCGCCACGTCGATCGATATGACGATGTCGTCTCCGGCAGTGTGCCCTGATGCGTCGATCGCGCGCGTGAGCAGGTCCAATGCGGCTTCGTTGCCTTCGACCTCGGGGAAGTAGCCACCTTCGTCCGCGACCCCCAAGAGGCGTTTTGACTTGCGCAGCAACTCACCCATGGAACGATAGACGTCCGCGCACCAGTGCAAGGCGGTTGGCCAGTCAGGTGCACCGACGGGTACGATCATCAGGTCCTGCAGGTCGATGCGGCCGTGGGCGTGCGCGCCGCCGCCCATGATCTGGATTTCCGGCACGGGCAATGCCAGCGATGCGCGTTCACCAGCAAGCACTCTGAACAATGGCTGGCCGAGACTGCGTGCATGCGCATGCGCGGCCGCCATGGATGTGGCGATGAGCGTGTTACCGCCGAGGCGTTCGCGTTGGGCCGTACCGTCGAGCTCGATCAGACGCTGATCGATTGCGGATTGGTTGCTGCAGTCCATACCGATCAGCGCGGGCGCAATCTCGCGATCGAATCCCGCGCATGCGGTGGCGACGCCGAGTCCATCGGCGTCACGCAGCTCGTGTGCTTCGTACTTTCCCTTGGAGGCGCCCGCAGGCGCGATCGCGCGACCGTGGGCGGTGTCTGTATGGATCTCCACTTCGATGGTCGGTCGACCGCGCGAGTCCCAGACGCTGCGCGAGCGGCAGTTGCGGATTGCGATCACAGGAAGTACTCCTCCTGCCAGGCAGTCAGGAACTCGTGTCCCGTTGCAAAGGGCTTTTCGAGCGCGCGAACCGCGGTGGCGCGCACGCGTTTGCGGTCGCGCGGCTCGGTGAGGTATTCGACCGGCGACTTACCGTCGAGACGCGCCAGTATCAGGGCGGGAACGAGTCGATTCAGGCGCGTCTCCACGGGCTCGGGCGCATGTGCTTCGTACGCTTCTTTGAAGCGGAACGCCGAGTCGTACATCCATAGCTGCAGGGTCTTCAGATGGATGCTCTTCAGCAGATAGTGCGACAGCATGAAGGCGACATCGAAAGCGGGGTCACCCCAGGTTGCGCACTCGGCATCCAGCACGACCGGTGGACGCGATTGGTGGATGAGAACGTTCTTCGGACTGAAGTCGCCGTGGATCAGCGCGGTGCGATGTTTGCGCTGGTTTTCGGCGATGTCGGTCAGTATGCCCGTCAGTTCGGGATTTCGTCCGGTGGCGCCGATGAAGTACGGATCCAGGCGCAACGAATCGAACAGATCTGCATTGTCGAACTGCGCAGCGAGATCCGCGCGGCCGCTGCTTGCGCTGTGCAGCTGACCGAGCAACACGCCGAGTTCGCGGCCGATGCCAGGTCGCGTCGAGCCTTGCATGAGTAGCGTCTTGTACGGCGTCCACATTGCCGGGCTGAAGTACTGCAGCACCGCGACGCCTGATTCGGCGTCATCGGCGATCACCTCGGGAACCTGGCCCGGGGTGATGCTCGCCGCGAAGCGCAACCACTGCACTTCAACCGCGTTGCGGCGGATCGACGCATGCCAATCGGCCGCAACCTTCAGACGCGGCAACGCGCGTTTGACACAATAGGTTCCACCTGGCCCTTCGATGCGCCAAATATCCGATGACACGCCGCCGCTCAAGGGCTCGTAGACGAAGGGTCCCTCGCCAGGAAGGAGTCTTTCGACTGTCGCTACCAGTGCTTCGGCGGGTGCCGCATACACCTCAACCGCCGAAGGCATGTTTCAGCGCTGATGCAGCCTTTTCCATGCCCGGGCGACCCGCATCGAGCAGATGCGACATGGAGAAGAAGCCATGGATGAGCCCATCGTAGCGGACGCACTCGACCTTGCTGCCGGCTTGCACGAGGCGCGCGCCGTAAGCCTCGCCTTCGTCGCGCAGCGGATCGAACTCCGCGGTCAGTATGAGCGCGGGCGGTAGGTTCGTCAGATCCTTCGCGCGTGCTGGTGCGGCATAGGGGTGGGCGCGGTCGGCAGCATTCGGACAGTAGTGGTCCCAGAACCAATGCATCGAATCGCGGGTGAGCAGGTACCCTTCAGCGTTGTCGCGATAGGAGGGTGTGTCGAATCCGGCTTCGGTGACGGGGTAGACGAGTACCTGCAGGGCGATGCGCGGGCCTTTGCGATCGCGCGCCATCTGGCTCACCACCGCGGCGAGATTGCCGCCGGCGCTATCGCCTGCGACGGCGATCCTCGACGGGTCCGCGTTGATCGAAGCGGCGTTCTTGGCCGTCCATACCGTCGCCGCGAAGCAGTCCTCGGCGGCAGCGGGATATCGGTGTTCCGGGGCAAGTCGATAGTCCACGGCCATGACGATGCAGTGGGCGAGGTTGCACAGGTCGCGGCATTGGGCATCGTGGGTATCGAGATCGCCGATTACCCAGCCACCGCCGTGGAAATGCACGCACACCGGGAAGGGCCCCTTGCCCTTGGGCGTGTAGATCCGAATCGGCAGATCACCGCCGGGGCCGGGGATGATGCGATCAGCAACGCTGCCAACGGCGATCTGGGGTGCGGCCGGCTGCATCGCGCGATAAAGGGCGCGCCCTTCGGCGACCGGCAGCTCCGACATCGCGGGGCCTCCAGCCGCGGCCATCTGCTCGAGCAACGCTTGAAACTGTGGATGTAGTGGCATGGATCTCCCCGTCCGATTTGAGTTCGCTGATGAAGCTTAAGTAACACCGCGCGCCATGAATAGCGCCCTGTACGTGTCTGAGTATTCTAGTAACATTGCGATCCGTTTCAGGAGAATCCCGCATGAATGATCGTGGCCGGCTCGCAGATGCCGACGATGCCGTCGAGGCAGCTAAGCAGTTCAATCTGCTGGAAAATTCGCTGCTCAAGCATCGAACGCTGACGATATTCGGCGAGATCAACAAGGAAGTGACCCAGCGCACCGCTGAGAAGCTGCTGTCCCTGTCCTACGAAAACGACGACCCGATCACCCTGTTCATCGGCTCACCGGGAGGCCATGTCGAATCGGGTGATACCATCTTCGACATGATCCGGTTCATCAAGCCGGTGGTACGGATCGTCGGCACGGGCTGGGTGGGATCGATCGCGACGCACATCTATCTGGCAACGGCCAAAGAGCATCGTTACGCGCTGCCCAACACGCGCTTTCTGATTCATCAGCCATCCGGTGGCTTCGGCGGTGATGCCTCAGACATCGATATTCAGGCGCGTGAGATCTTGAAGACGCGCGAGCGCATCAACCGGATCATCGCCGAACAGACCGGCCAGCCGCTGTCGCGGGTTGCCGAAGACACCGACCGGGATTATTGGATGAGCACCGAGGAGTCGGTGGCTTACGGTTTGGTCGGCAAGGTCATCAGCTCTTCGGCCGAATTGCCCGCCAAGTAAGCACAGGCAGTGTTCGAAGCCCTCGTACTGGTTTCGATGGGCCTTGTCGCGCTCATTGTTGGCGGCGATCTGCTCATTCGTGGCGCCGCCGCGCTCGCCAAGCGGCTCGGTGTTTCCAATCTCGTCATCGGCCTGACGGTGGTGGGGTTCGGCACTTCGATCCCGGAGCTCGTCACCAGCGTTCAAGCTGCGCTCTTCGGCGAACCGGAACTCGCCGTCGGTAACGTCATCGGCAGCAATATCGCGAATATTCTGTTGATTCTCGGCGTGGCAATTCTCATTGCGCCGATTCACTTGAAGATTGGTGAATTGAAACGCGATTGTGCTGCGCTCGGCGTGGCGACCGCGGCCGGGCTGTTGGTGCTCTATATGTCGGAACTCGATCGGCTGATGGCGACGATTTTCGTTGCCGGCGTCATCGCCTACACGGTCACCGCGTATCGCAGCGAACGCAATACCCACAAACCGTCAGCGGATCTGCACGCAGCCGAGGCGGGCCTTGCGGGGCAAGCATCTGCCAGACTGTGGGTGACCGTGACCATGGCAGCCGGCGGGCTCGGTGCGATTCTGGTCGGTGCGACGGTGTTGGTGGATGGCAGCGTCACGCTGGCGCAGATGATGGGCGTGTCCTCGGCGGTGATCGGTCTGACGGTGGTCGCGGTCGGCACTTCATTGCCCGAGCTGGTTACATCGATCATTGCCGCTGTGCGCAAACAGCCGGAGCTTGCCTTCGGCAATGTCATTGGCAGTAACATCTTCAACGTGCTCGCGATCCTCGGTTTGACCGCTCTCGTTCATCCGTTGCACCTGCGCAGTGGATTCGATGTGGTCGATGCGCTGGTGTTTTTGGGTTCGGCGGTTGCGTTGATGGTGCTCGCTTCTCGATTGAACCGCGTCGTCGGTGTCGTGTTCATCACCGCATGGGTCATCTACAGCGCATCGCTGTTCGAGCATGGCTGACGAGTCAGGATCGTTCGCCGTCCCGGGCAGTGAAGCGGTGTCCTGGGTGCTTGACTGCGCGCGCGGTCCAGTTGGTTTGCTCGTACTCGCGCATGGCGCCGGGGCCGATATGAATCACGGCACGATGGTTTCGCTTGCCTGTGCGATCGCGGCGCGCGGGATCGACGTGCTGCGCTTCAACTTCCCGTTCATGCAAGCGGGTCGACGGCGAGTCGACTCGAAAGCGGTGGCGACTGCGACCATTGCCGCGGCCGTCGCCGAAGGCCGTGCGCGAAGTCGTGCCGGCAAGCTGCTCCTCGGCGGCCACAGCTTCGGTGGCCGCATGGCATCCCATGCGGTGATCGACCACAACCTGGCAGTTGATGGCCTCGTGTTCTGCGCGTACCCCCTGCATCCGGCCGGCAAACCCGGCGTCGAGCGCGCCGAACATCTGCCGCGAATCGATATGCCGATGCTCTTCCTATCAGGTACCCGGGATGCATTGGCAACATCGGATTTGTTGCGGGGCGTGGTCGAGGGGCTCGGCCGACGCGCTCATCTGCATTGGCTCGACACCGCCGATCATGGCTACAAGGTTCAGAAGCGGCTGCGAGCGCGCAGCGACTCGGTGTTCGAGGAGATGGCGGAGCAAATTACCGATTTCGCCGGGAAACAGCGGAAATAGGGGACAGTTGACCTATTTCGCGAACGGTCACCGGATCGCAACGGCCTGCGCTCGAAATAGGTCAACTGTCCCCTATTTCCCCTATTTCCCCTATTTCCCCTATTTCCCGAACGCCTTCAGCCGCTCTTCGAGATCCGGGCCGCGCCCGGGGCTGTTGCTGCGCTCGAACGCCAGCCCATCGGCGAGGGTGTGATCGAGCCCGCCGTTCACCAGCATCTTGTCGGCGCGCAGGGTGAACCAGGAATTGGCGAGGAATCCGCGTGCGAGAGCCACCGCACTCGGCATGAGCTGTGCATCCGCCACACAATCGACCGCAAGGCCGAGGGTCACGGCTTCCCGCCCCGCAACGACGCGACCCGAATACATGAGCTCCTTGGCGCGCGTCAGACCGACGCGGCGTGGCAACCGCTGGCTCATGCCCCAGGTCGGCGACATGCCCCACTTGCCATGGGTGTCGGCGAACTTGGCGCTCTCGGCAGCCATGATGAGATCGCACGCCAGCGCCAGTTCCAATGAGCCCGTGTAGCAATGGCCCTGCACCGCGGCGATGACGGGTTGCGGCAGGCGCTCGATTGCCTCCAGTGTCTCTGCCTGAAAGTGTGGCGATGGCGCTCGCTCGCCTGCCTGGATCGCCTTCAGATCGTTGCCGGCGGAAAACGATCGACCCTTGCCCGCGAGGATGACGCATCCGATCGTCTCGACCGAGGTGGCGATGTCATCGAGGTGCGCACGCAGTTCAATAAACAGGGCGGGCGACAGCGCATTCAGTGCGTCGGGTCGATTCAGGGTCAGAATCGAAAGTCCTGCGTCGTCTTCCCGCACCACCAGATTGGTCATGCCCGTTCCCCTTCGATCGCCGATAATGCGGACCATCTTAGTGCCTAAGCCAACCTGTGACTAAAGGACCTCGCGTGCTGGTGATCGGTGGCGGTATGGCAGGCCTGTCGTGCGCCGCCCATGCATCGCAGTTTGCCGATGTGACCGTGCTCGAAGCGGAGTCCGCGCCGGGCTACCACAGCTCCGGGCGGTCGGCGGCGGCCTACATCGAGCCGTACATCAATGCCACCGTGCATGCGCTGACCACTGCCAGTCGTGATTTCTTCGAACGCCCTCCAGCAGGCTTCGCGGCGGTGGCGCTGGTGCGGCCGCGGGCCGATCTGCTGATTGCGGGACCAGAAAAAGCACATCTGATCGACGACTACCTCGCGCGCTGGTCACCGCTGTGCCCGGATCTGGCCGAGGTCAACCACACGGTGGCGCTGGCGCAGGTACCCATCCTGCGCCCATCCGCGGTGGCGCGCGCGGTCAGCGACCCCCATGTGATGGATATCGACGTGCACGCATTGCTCGAAGGTTTCAGGCGGTTGCTCACGAGCCGCGGCGGGGTGCTGACGACCAACCGTAGGGTCGATCAATTGAGCCGGCATGGGTCCATCTGGCAGGTGCGCTGCGACAGCGGCTCGGTGCTCGAAGCCGACATCATCGTCAATGCATCGGGGTCCTGGGGCGAGGCGGTTGGCGCGCTGGCGGGCGCGGCGCCGGTGGGATTGGTGCCGAAGCGGCGCACGGCGCTCTTGATCGATGCCAGTGCCCATGCGATTGCCGACTGGCCGATCGTGCACGAGGTCGAGAGCGCGTTCTATTTCAAACCGGACGCCGGGCGCATTCTGCTCTCACCCGCCGATGAGACGCCGAGCGCGCCGTGCGATGCACAGCCCGACGAACTCGACATTGCCATTGCCATCGATCGCTTTGAGGGCGCGGCCACGCTCGCCGTGCGCAAAGTGGTCCACCGATGGGCGGGGCTGCGCAGCTTCGTTGCCGACAAGATGCCCGTCGTGGGCTTCGACGATGCGGTCGAGGGATTCTTCTGGCTGGTGGGCCAGGGTGGGTTCGGTATTCAAACCTCACCGGCAATGGGTCGGCTCAGCGCAGCCTTGCTGCGTGGAGAGGCTGTCCCTGCCGATATCGCAGCGCGCGGTGTTCGCGCCGAACATCTGGCCCCCGCGCGACTACGCGCGCCGCCGCTATAGTCCGAGCACCAGTTTCGCGACGATGTTCTTTTGTACTTCGTTGCTGCCGCCGGCGATCGACGAGGCGCGAAAGTTCAGGTAGTTGGGCACGGTCACCGCGCCTTCGATGGGTCCGATGAGTGGCGTCGCGCTGCCCACGGTACGGGCCTCGGGTTGATGTACGTTGCCCCAAGCGCCGAGCGCTTCGACCGCAAGTTCCGAGATGTGCTGACCCATGTCGGCGCCAAGGTTCTTCAGAATCGACGATTCGGGTCCGGGGCTCTGGCCCTGGGACAGCGCCGCCATGATGCGAAATTCGGTGTATGAGATGGCGGCCAGCTTCACTTCCGCCGCATCGAGTTTGCGGCGGAAGGCAGTGTCTTGCGCAACGCCCATCACCGACGCGAGATGGCGCAACTTGGTCAACGCCACCCGCAGGCGGGCGCTGCCACCGCCACCGCGTTCGAATTCGAGCAGGTACTTGGCAACGGTCCAACCGGCGTTCTCGGCGCCGACGCGATTGCGCATCGGCACGCGCACGTCATCGAAGAACACCTGGTTCACTTCGTGGTCGCCCGATACGAACACGATGGGTTCGACGCGGATGCCAGGTGAGTGCATGTCGAGCAGCAGGAAGGTGATGCCCTGCTGCGGTTTGCCGTCGAAGCGCGTGCGCACGAGCAGGAACATGCGGTTGGCGTGGTGCGCGTGCGTGGTCCAGATCTTGCTGCCGCGCAGCACATAGTCATCGCCATCACTCACTGCGCGCAGCGACAACGCTGCGAGGTCGGAACCCGATCCGGGCTCGGAGTAGCCCTGACACCAGTAGTCTTCACCGGACAGGATGCGCGGCAGGTAATGCGCCTTCTGCTCGTCGGTGCCATGACCGATGAGCATCGGGCCGCACATGCCGAGGCCCATCGGCGCGAGCGACGGCGCACCAGCTAGACTCGATTCGGTCGACCAGATGAAGCGCTGGGTCAGGTCCCAGCCGGTACCGCCGTAGCGCACCGGCCACGACGGCGCGATCCATCCCTTCTCATGCAGGATGCGATGCCAACGGATGTTGATGTCGTAGTCCTGGAAGATGCCTGGGCAGTAGCGGGCGCCAGCACGTAGATCCTCATCGAGGGCCTCATCGAGGAAGCGGCGTACTTCGTCCCGGAATGACTCGTGCTGCGGCGCGAAACCGGATTTCATAGTCGGGCCTTGACCAGGGCTTCCAACTCGAACACATGGGGATCATCAGCGTCAATCTCGCGCAGTGCCGCCGCAAGCTGGAGCAGGTACTCGAGATTGCTGCCGCTCGGGCCGTGACTGATCGAGATCTGCTTCGCAATCGAAGCCATCGGCGCCGCACCGAGAAACGCGAAGTTGCCGGGCGCTGCGATGTAAGCGACGCCGGGCGCCGAGTCTTGCTCAAAACTCAGCGTCACGTCGATGCGCTCGTAGCCGTTCTTCTCGCGGTGGTCCAAGTGATCAAACACATCGTGTTCGATCAGGTACGCGATACCGACGCAGGTCGCGCCCCGATCTTCGATCAGGGTCACCACGCGCCCCGGTGATTCGGGCATGCCACGATGATCGTGCGACCCTTGCCAGAAGCGCCGACTGTATCCATCGACAGTGCAGCGGTTGCGCTGGGCGAACGGAAAATCCGGCCGCCAGATGAGCGAGCCATAACCGAATACCCAGATGCGGTCGTTCAGGACAGGCCGACCGAAATGGCGAAGGCGCGGCGACACGATTCCTGCAGCGCGGGCGTATTGAGATAGTCGATAGCCGTCATCGCCAGCGCCTTGGCGCCGTCGATCGCCGCGGCATCGCCCATATCCGATCGTGCCCACTTGGCAAACTCCGGATTGTGGATGACGACGTTCTGCGGCGCGGCAGCGAGCATCGGGTGAATCGATGGCACGCGGTAGCTGACGTTACCCATGTCGGTCGACCCACTCGATCCGGGTGGCAGCTTGTCGATCGGAAAAAACCTGCGGCCCAGGTGCTCGGCATTGCGCTGGAACTGTTCTGCGAGCGGCCAGCTGGTGTTGAGATCCAGGTAGTCAACGCCACTCCAATTCACATCGACACTGCATCCCGTGGCCTTGGCGCCAGCTTCGAAGCACGCTGCAACCCGCGGCTTGAGTTCGGCGAGGGCTTCCTTATTGGCCGCACGCACGTAGAAGTCGCCCGCGGCGAACTCCGGCACGATGTTCGGCGCAAGGCCGCCGTCGGTAACGATGCCATGGATGCGCTCGGTGCTTTGAATGTGCTGGCGCAGATTGGAGATCGCCTGGTAGGCGAGCAGCAGACCATCGAGCGCGTTCACACCCTTGTGCGGCATGGCGGATGCATGTGCGGACTTGCCGTGGTACTCCACCCGCACCTCGGCGACGCAGATGCACGGCATGGTGGCGAGGTTGATTCCCGACGGGTGGATCATCAACGCGGCGTCGACGCCGTCGAAGGCGCCGGCGCGCGCCATCAGCTCTTTGCCACCACCTTTTTCTTCTGCTGGAGTTCCCAACAGGCGCACGGTGCCGCATAGGTTCTTGCGCACCTGGGCGAGCGCGAGCGTTGCACCGAGTGCAGCGGTTGCGATCAGGTTGTGTCCGCAGGCATGGCCAATACCTGGCAGCGCGTCGTACTCGGCGAGCAGCGCCAGGCAGGGCCCGGCCGAGCCGCCAGTGAACTGGGATTCGAACGCGGTTTCGAGCCCGTAGACGCCGGGGCGCGCATTCAAGCCATGATCACTCAACGACTTGATCAACAGCGCCGCGGCGTGGTGTTCCTTGAAGGCGAGTTCCGGATTGGCGTGGATTTCGTGCGAGACCGCCAGCAAACCGGGACCTAGGGCATCGACCGCGGCGGCCGCGGCATGCTTGAGCGCGTCGTTCATTGGTGTCGTCGTTGCCGGAGTGTTCGCCGATGGTAGCGCGGCGCGAACGGCACGGCGAATGGCGAACCTCATCGGGGGTTGACTGATGCGCAACGATCCCTTAAAAGAGTCACGCCAGCCGGTTTTTGTGCCGGTGGCAACAGGGTCGTTAGGGGTAGCGGCCGATGCGCGTGATCGGCCATTGGGGAGAAACCATATGAAGCTTACGAGCCTTTCGGCCGCCGCATGGGCGGTGGTCGTGTCGCTGCCGATGATCGTCGCAGCATCGCCCGCACAGGGCGCAGAGGAAGCCAGTGGACGCGTGATCGAAGAGATCATCGTCACGTCCAGGCGAGTCGAGGAATCGCAGCAGGAAGTTCCGATCGCGGTCACTGCGTTCTCCGAAGCGGACGTCGCCCAGATCGCACCGCGGACGTTGCGCGATTTCGATGGCCTCGCGCCAAACGTGCGCATCGGCATGAACACCGCAGGTCCGTCCGCTGGCGCGATCTACATTCGCGGCATCGGCTATGCAGACATCGAAAAGACACAGGCGCCCGCGGTGGGTGTCGTGATGGATGGCGTGTATCAGGGTTCGAGTACGGGCCAGCTCATCGACACCTTCGATGTGCGGCAGATGGAGATCAACCGTGGACCCCAAGGGGTGCTGCAGGGTAAGAACACGACCGGCGGCTCCATCGTCGTAACCCGGTATCGGCCGGAGTTCAACGACTGGGGCTATGCGCTCAACGTTCAAGGCGGTGACTACGACGAGCAACAGCTCAAGGCGCGGGTGAACATTCCGTTGATCGACGATCAACTCGCACTCAAGATCGCAGCGATCACAAAGGAGCGCGACGGTTACTTCGACAACATCACCGAGGGCTGCAACGAGTGCGCGGGCGACATCGACTACGATTCGGCGACGGCGGCGCTGCGATGGGAGCCGAACGATAAGTTCAGCGCGACGCTGACCTACGACTACATCAAGGACCGCGGCGACATTCCGCCCCAGGATCCCACCTGGGATGGCGACAACCCGTTCGAGAACGCGGCCAACTTCGACGAGTTCCAGGAGTACGACGTCGACGCGTTCAGTTTGGTGCTGTCCCACGAGTTCGATTTCGGCACCGTCAGCATGGTCCATTCGCGAACCAACGCCGATGACACCGTCGGCCAGGACTTCGATGGCGGCGACCGCACCAGTGGTGCAAGTCCGCTGGGAACTCTGCACACGCTAAGGGAGCAGGAGTTCGAGGTCACCACCCATGAGTTGAAACTCGATGGCGACGTACCGTGGGTCGAGGACATGCAATACACGGTGGGTGGCTTCTACTACAAATCGGATCTCGACTTTGCCCAGGGCACCAACCTGATTCTGCAGATTCCACTCGGCTTGCCGCCAGGTCTGCCCTGCTCGGCGATTGGTCCGGTTCCGGGACTCGGGCTTGGGGTGGACAATCCTGACCCCGCGATCGGCAACTCGCTGTGTCAGTTCCCGCCGAGCTATGCGAACCAGGAGAGCAGCGAAGAAGTGAAGTCGTACGCGGCCTTCGGCGCAATCACCTGGGACATTACCGACGAAATCGAATTGCACGCGGGTCTGCGCTACATATCGGAAGAGAAGGACTTCAAGACTGAGTTTGGCACGCGGGCAGCGCCGGGCGGTCCGGTCGATCAGTACTACGGCGATCCGATCAATCCACCGAAGCGCCCGTCGGTCACCACTTTTGCCGGTTTCCCCGTCAAGGCTGATGATGACTGGGACAAGACCGTAGGTGAGTTGTCGGCGTCTTGGCAGTACACGGACGCAAACATGGTGTATGTGTCCTACTCCCAGGGCTTCCGCAGTGGCGGCTTCAGCATTCGGGGTACCGACCCAAACCGGCTGGCGTTCAATCCGGAGACCATCGATGCCTATGAGATCGGGTTGAAGAACGATTTCCTCGATCGGAAACTGCGGGTGAACTTCAATGCGTTCTATATGGAGTTGGAAGATCAGCAATTCAGCTCGATCATCAATCAGCCGGCACCTCCAGGCACCAACACGCTCATCCTGAATGCCGAAGGAACGGAGAGTCAGGGCATCGAATTGGAGATCATCGCGTCGTTGGGTGAGAACTTCACCGTGATGGCAGTGGGTGGTTGGCAGGATGTCGAGAGCAAGGACTCGAGCTTCAGCTGTCTGGACCGTCCGGTGCCGCCCTTGGGCCAAGGCTGTGATCCAATCTTGAACCCCGACATGTTCGTCAACGGCCAGCCGATCAACATCGACTCGGAAGGCGGCAACACGGGTTTCACCTCGGAGTGGAACTATGCCCTGACAGGTGTCTACGACCGCGAAATCGGCCCCGGCCATTTCTTTGCGAGCGTCAGCGTGAAGGCGACGGACGATGTGATTATCGCTGCCGATCAGAACGGCGATGCGTTCTACGAGCCGGACTACAAGCTCTGGGATGCGCGTGTGGCGTATGAAATGGCGCTGGCGAACGAAGACGAACTGCTGTTCGAGGTGTTTGGCAAGAACCTGACCGATGAGGAATATCGCGAGCAGCGCCTGTTCCTCGGCAATGGATTGTTCCAAGGCTGGGGTCCGCCGCGTACATGGGCGGTATCGGTGTCCTACAAGCACTGATACCTTTAATCGAGTGAACCCGAAAGAGCCGGCTTCGCGCCGGCTCTTTCACATCAGCTACATCGATTCCCGGGAGGTACCCATGGCGTACGATTTCGAGCACTTGCGGGTCGCAATTGATGCATCGATTGCAACCATCACCATCGACAACCCGCCGATCAATCTGATCACGGGCGCGCTCTACATGGAGCTCGCATCGCTCTCCAAGCAATTGGCGGCGGATGATGACCTCACTGTGGTCGTGATGAAGAGCGCGAACCCGGACTTCTTTCTGGCGCACTTCGATGTCACCGCGATTCTCTCGTTTCCCATCGACACACCGGCCCAGCGCAGCGTGGAGCTGAACGAGTACCACGCGATGTGCGAACGCTTCCGCACCATGAACAAAGTGACGATCGCGCAGATCGAAGGGCGCGTGGGTGGCGGCGGGTCCGAACTGGCAGCGTCCTTCGACATGCGCTTCGGCGTGAAGGGCAAGACCAGGATCAACCAGATGGAAGTACCCCTAGGCATTCTGCCCGGCGGCACGGGTACACAGCGCCTGCCGCGCCTCGTCGGTCGGGCGCGCGCCATGGAGATCATTCTCGGGGGCGATGACCTCGACGCGGAAACCGCAGAGCGCTGGGGTTACCTCAACCGTATCTTCGAACCCGGCGCGATCGGTCCCTTTGTCGATGCGCTGGCGCGACGCATCGCATCGTTTCCCGCGCAGGCGGTGCGACTCGCAAAGGAAAGCATCAACAACGCGGAACTGCCACTGGCCGAGGGTTTATCGCTGGAAGCCTATCTGTTCCAGCGCCTGATCCGTGAGCCGTCCGCGCAGCATGCGATGAAGCGCTTCATCGAGGTCGGCGGGCAGACGCGGGAGGGCGAATTGAAGGTGGGGGAGTTGGTGACGAAGATCTAAGGTAGGAAATTGGGGGCAGGGGAAGTTAGGGACAGTTGACGTATTTCGCGAATGACGCCTACGCCTAGGCCGGTCGACTTCGAAATAGGTCAACTGTCCCTAACTTCCCCTGCCCCGAATTTCTCCTACACGATCCGCGTATCGTGCTTGCCCCAGTAGCGATCCTTGATGAGCCGCTTGTACAGCTTGCCGGTCGGCAGTCGCGGCAGCTCCGGTAGGAAGTCGATCTGCTTGGGACACTTGTAGTGGGCGATGTGCTCACGCGCGAAGGCGAGTAGCTCGGCGGCGAGTTCATCGTTTGGTTCGATCCCCACAGCGGCCTGCACCACCGCGCGCACTTCCTCGCCCATCTCTTCGTTCGGCACACCGACCACGGCGACATCGGCGATTTTCGGATGCACGATCAGCGCGTCCTCGATTTCCTGCGGATAGATGTTCACACCACCGGAGATGATCATGAAGGTGGCGCGATCGGTCAGGTACAGAAATCCCTCGTCATCGACATAGCCGACATCGCCAAGTGCCGACCAGTTGGCGTGATGGGGATGCTGCGCGCCCTTGGTCTTGGTCTGATCCTTGAAGTACTCGAACGGCATGGCCGGCAGTTCGAAGTAGACCAGGCCGCTTTCGCCGTTGGGTAGTTCCTTGCCGTCCTCGTCGCAGACGTGAATCACGCCGAGCACCGGTTTGCCGACGGTGCCGGGATGGGCAAGCCAATCTTCGGGACGCACGTGGGTGAGCCCATTCAGTTCCGTGCCACCGTAGTACTCGTAGATGATCGGTCCCCACCACTCGAACATCTGTTGCTTGACGGCCTTCGGGCAGGGCGCGGCAGCGTGGATGGCGACTTTGTGCGACGACAGATCGAATTGAGTACGCGCCGCGTCCGGCAGCTTCAGCATGCGCGAGAACATGGTAGGCACCCACTGGCTGTGAGTGACGCGATGGGTTTCGATGGCGCGCAGCGCTTCCACCGGATCGAAGCGTTGCATCATCACCACGGTGCCGCCCAATGCCTGAGTTGCAGTGGTGAAGCCCAGCGGCGCCGAATGGTACAGCGGGGCGGGTGATAGATAGATGGCATTCTCATCGAATGCCCACAACCCGCGCTGCAATGCACCGACAGGGCCGGCGTCGTCGGCGATGTTGTGGCCTGGCAACGGTCGAAGAATGCCTTTCGGGCGCCCGGTGGTGCCGGAGCTGTACAGCATGAACTGTCCAGCCGGCTCGGCGGCGAGCGGTTTGGCCGGATAACCCGCGATCGACTCCTCGTACGAGCCAAAGCCGTCGAGGGTGCCGTCGATCATCAGATTGGTGGTGCAGCGGGGCGCGCGTTCCGGCAGTTCTTTGGCGATGTCGGACAGATGAGCGGAGGTGATCAGCACCCGCGCTTCGCAGTTGTCGAGGATGTAGGCCGCTTCTTCGGTGGTGAGGTAGCGGTTGACCGTCGTCAGGTACAGCCCTGATCGCATCGCCGCCCACACCACTTCGAAGTAGCGCAGGTGGTTTTCCATGAAGATCGCGACGTGATCGCCCGGCCGCAGGCCTTTGGCCCACATCAACTGCGCCAGTCGATTGGAGCGATCGTTCAGCTCACCGTAGGTGACGCGTACCCCGGTCGATGCATGAACGACAGCCGGCTTGTCTGGAAAGACCTTCGCCCAGTGCCCTGGATACATCACCGCCCTCCACCGAACCCCGGTCCTACTATGAAGCTAGAGACGGTAGCGGCTCAAGTCCGCTCGGCGAGATCGCGCATCGCCTGATCGGTGGTGAAGAACACGCTACCGGTGAGGGTGTCGAGCAGCTCCGTGGCCCGCAGCTGGTCCATCACCGGTGCCTTCACGTCGGACAGGTGCAACCGGATCCCGTTACGTTCGAGGTTGCGATTGAGTTGCAGGAGCATGTCGAGGCCGCTCGTGTCGATGAAGTTCACTGCACTGCACACCAGCAGCAGATGGCGGCACTCCGGTGCGCGCTGCAGGATCTTCAGCAGCCGGTTTTCGACGTCGTTGGCGTTGGCGAAGTAGAGATTTTCGTCGATCCGCACGGCGACGACGTGGGGATGGGTCGTGACCTCGTGCCGCGCCCGGCTGCGAAAGTGCGCCGAGTCGCCGATGCGACCGACGATGGCAAGGTGTGGCTTCGATGAGCGACGCACAAACAGCGCCACCGCAACCAGAATGCCGACCAGGAGCCCCACTTCGACGCTGAACACCAGCACCGTCACCAGCGTGACGACGTGGGTGTAGGTGTCGTGACGATAGAACTTCCAGTGCCCGTGGATCGGCGAGAAGTCGATGATGTCGGCCACCGACATGATGATGATGGCGGCGAGCGCGGCGTGTGGAAGATGCTCGAAGTACGGTGTCAGCCAGATCAGCGTTACCAGGATCACACCGGCGCAGAACATGGAACTCATCGGTGTGCGGGCGCCGGCATCGACGTTGATGGTGGAGCGCGAAAAACTGCCGGCGACTGGATAGGCGCCAGTGAAAGCGGCGCCGATGTTTGCTCCGCCCAGCGCGATCAGTTCCTGGTTCGAGTTGATGCGCCGGTGCTTGCGACCGGCGAGAGTGGTGCCGATCGAGTAGCTTTCGATGTACGCGACCAGCGCAATCAGCGCCGAGTTCGGTAGCAGCGCCACCCACAGATCGAGGTCGAAGGGCGGGATAGTCAGCGAAGGCAGCCCCGGCGGCACGAAGCCGACGGTTTCGACGCCGAAGCGCGTGTCGAGCCCAAGCACCGCCACCGCGGATATCGCCGCGATCGACACCCAGATCGGACCCGTGCGGGTGATCGGATGTTGGCGCCCGACGCGGCGCAGGAATGGCAACACGAGATAGAAGGCGTAGCGCCGCGTCACCCATAGCACCGTGAAGGACGCGATGCCGATCAGCGCGGCGACGATATTGAGATCGGGCAGGTGATCGGCCAGGGCAATCGTCTGTTGAAACGGCGTACCGTGGTTGGCTTCCACCCCGAGAAAGGCCGACAGCTGGCTCAAGATGATGAGCAGCGCGGCGGCATTGACGAAACCGCTGATCACCGGATGCGACAACAGGTTCACGATGCCGCCCATCTGCGTCACGCGCAGCAGCCACAACAGGACGCCGGCCTGCAAAGCGACCACGGTCGTCACACCCAGATATGCATCGGAATATGCAGGTGCGTGCTGGCGCAGCGCCTCGGCGACCATGATGGCCGCCACGGCGACGGGACCGACAACGAGCTCCCGGGACGAGCCGAGCACCGCATAGATCACCATCGGTACCAGACAGGCGTACAGCCCCGCGGTCGGCGGCAGCCCTGCGAGGAAGGCGTAGGCGACCGCCTGCGGCAACGTGATGAATCCCACCACGAGACCCGCTACCAGATCGTGGCCGAAGTCACGCCGTCGGTACGTCTTGACGACGTCCAGAATCGGGATGTAGGTGCGCCATTGGGGTACGCGGAGTTCGAACTTCATGCAGGATCCGTCGGTTCGGTTTTTATTCTAACCGGCAGCAGGTAGCCTGCTTGCAAACAACGACGCGAAGGGAGACTTCCATGGACGTGCGTGCCGCCGTTGCCTACGCCGCCGGCAAACCGCTTGCCATCGAGACGGTCAAGCTCGAGGGACCGCGCGCGGGCGAGGTGTTGGTCGAGATTCGCGCAACCGGGGTGTGCCACACCGATGCGTTCACACTGTCAGGGGACGATCCGGAAGGTTTGTTTCCCGCCATCATGGGCCACGAAGGTGCAGGCGTCGTCGTCGAAGTGGGCGCTGGAGTGACGTCGGTCGTGCCGGGCGATCACGTCATACCGTTGTACACGCCGGAATGCCGGCAGTGCAGCTTCTGCACATCGGGTAAGACCAACCTGTGCCAGGCGATTCGCACCACCCAAGGCAAAGGCGTGATGCCCGACGGCACCAGTCGCTTTTCTGTTGGCGGTGAGATGATCCACCACTATATGGGTACGTCGACCTTCGCGAACTTCACCGTGCTGCCGGAGATTGCGGTGGCGAAGATCCGCAAGGACGCTCCCTTCGACAAGGTGTGCTACATCGGTTGCGGGGTGACCACGGGGATCGGCGCGGTGATCAACACCGCAAAGGTCGAGCTGGGTGCGACCGTTGCTGTATTCGGTCTCGGCGGCATTGGCCTCAATGTCATTCAGGGCGCGCGCATGGTGGGCGCCTCGCGCATCATCGGCGTCGACACCAACCCGGCCAAACGAACGCTTGCGGAAAAGTTCGGCATGACCGACTTCGTCAATCCGAAGGACGTCGCCGACGTCGTGGCGGCGATTGTGGACCTCACCAACGGTGGCGTTGATTACTCCTTCGAGTGCATCGGCAACGTCAAAGTGATGCGCCAGGCGCTCGAGTGCTGCCACAAGGGCTGGGGTGAGAGCGTGATTGTGGGTGTGGCCGGTGCTGGGCAGGAAATCGCGACGCGTCCGTTTCAGCTCGTCACCGGTCGGGTGTGGCGAGGCACCGCATTCGGCGGCGCCAAGGGCCGCACCGATGTACCGAAGATCGTCGACTGGTACATGAACGGCAAGATCAACATCGACGATCTGATCACGCACACGATGCCACTATCCGACATCAATCGGGCGTTCGATCTCATGCACAAGGGTGAGTCGATTCGCTCAGTCGTCACGTTCTAGGACAACCAAAATGAAATTCGGCGCGATGGTGGCAACGCGGATCTCCGACTGGCAGCTGCTGAAATTCGCAGAAGAGCACGGCTACGACCACGGTTGGGTGCCCGACTCACAGATGATCTGGTCGGACTGTTACGCCGTGCTGGCGCTCGCTGCGGCGAACACGTCGCGCATTCGCTTGGGAACCGGCGTTGCCATCGCTGGCACGCGGATCGCACCGGTCACGGCACACTCCATCGCGTCGATCAATCAGATCGCGCCCGGGCGCGTGTTTCTCGGCATCGGCACGGGACACACGGCGATGCGGGTGATGGGCCTTGATCCCGTCAAACCCAAGGCGTTCTCCGATTATCTGCGTGTGGTGCGCGGGCTGCTCGACGGTGCCGAGGTTTCGTACACGCAGGATGGTGTGACGCGGCCGATTCAGTTCCTGCATCAGGACATGGGTTTCTTCGACGTCGAGCATCGGGTGCCGATCTACGTTGCTGCCAACGGCCCGAAGGCGCTCGAATGCGCCGGCCGCTACGGCGACGGGCGCATTTCCGCGGGCGGTGAGCCGGTGGCCGTGTTCCAGAACAATCTGCGGGCGGTGCAGGCGGCGGCGAAAGCGGCGGGACGCGAGGGCGAGGATTTTCACACGGCATGTCTGACCTTCGCGTGTGTATTGAAGCCGGGTGAGAAGCTCACCTCCGATCGCGTGATCGATGAAGTCGGTTCGATGGTGAGTGCGAGCCTGCACTTCTGGTGGGAAATCGCGCAGCTGTCCGGCAGCGATGCGTTCATTCGTCCCGAGGTGAGGGATGAGTGGGATCGTTATCTCGCGTTCATCGACTCCCTCGGCATTCCCGCGGAGCGACTGCACCTGCGCATCCACGATGGTCATTGCACGTACCTGCATCCTGATGAACGGCAGTTCGTGACACCGGCACTGATTCGCGCATCGGGTGGTCTGGTTGGCGAACCCGACCAGATCATCGACATGCTGCGAGTATCTGAACGCGGCGGATTGAAGGAAGTGACCCTGCTGCCGCCGATGGCGTGCGCGCGGCAGAACTTCGCGGACTTCGCAGCGGCGGTGATCGAGCGCTACTGAGACCTGCTCGCCCACGCGCTCAAAGGATTGTGGGAGCGGGCTTGCCCGCGAATTTTCTCAGACAGTACAAGCACATATTCGCGCGCAAGCGCGCTCCCACAGAGTAGCTAGTAACTATTGCAACACCCTCCTTGGCGCTAGATATTCGCGGCGGCGCACCGCCGCGAACAGATCAAGTGAACGCGTTGGGCAGAACTTCTCGCTCGAACAGTGCCGCGGCGTCACCGGCGAGCCCGCTCAAGATGAACTTATCGAGTCCAAGTTCGGCAAGGCCTCGCAGTCGATCGATGCACTGTCGTGGCGAACCGACCACTGCGAACCGATCGATGAATTCCGGGGTCAGGGTGTTCGCCTGGCGCGAATCGCCTCGGGTGTGTGCGCGCATGTCGTAGCTGCCGTGCAGTGCATTGAGCACGTCGCGCTGACTCGCCGATACGGGTCCGGATATCTCGCCATGCATCACCGAGAAGCGCGCGAAGGTGGTGAGTCCGCCGCGCACCAGCGCACGCGCCGCGTCGACGTCGGGATGGCAGCCGCAGTTCAGATAGGCGCCAAAGGCGATGCCATCCGGGTCCAGTCCCGCTGCCGTGCGCGCGTCGCGCGCAACCTGGATACCCCAGGTGAGGCGCTCGGGGTCGGCGCCGAGGGTGAACATGACACGGTCGGAGTGAATCGCGGCGATCGCGATCACCTTTGGCCCAGTCGCGGCCACTTCGATAGGTACCCGCTGCACGTCGCCGATCCAGGCGATGCGACTGCCGGCTGGCGTGTCTGCCAGATGCAGCGCGGTCACGTCGGCCGCCTGGTTGCCTGCGATCGGAATTTCGCCGAATGACACGGATCCGCCATCCAGATACGTGCGCAGATGGCGCAGATAGCGTTCGAACTGCGCCAGCCGCGCCGGTGCCCGCCCCAGATGTGCGAGCGCGGAATCGCCGCGGCCGATGCCGAGCACGGCGCGTCCGTCACTGATGCGCTGAACGCTGGCGATGGCGCTCGCGGTCACGGCGGCCTGACGGGTGACGGAGTTGGTGACACCGGGGCCAAGGCCAATTCGCGTTGTTACTGTGGCGGCCATCGCAAGGGCCACGTACGCATCGCCCGAGAGGTTCTGCGAGTCGACCACTGCGAGCCCGTCCCAACCGGCAGATTCCACGTGTCGTGCCACACGCATGACGCCGCGCGGCGACGCAACCCCCAATGTCCAAAGCTGCGCCATGCTTGCTCCCAGCGGCGGCAGACCAGATGATCGGGATCATATCAGTGGAGAAGCACGGCATGAGTGAGCAGCAGCAATGGCTCGATCAGGTGTCCGAGGACATCCTCGAGCCGAACCGCCCGATCTGCGATCCGCACCATCATCTGTGGGACCACCCGAACAGTCGCTACCTGCTGGACGAACTGTTGCTCGATACCGACAGTGGCCATCGCGTCGTGTCGACCGTGTTCGTCGAATGCGCGTCGATGTACCGCGCGCGCGGCCCGGAGGCTATGCGCTCGGTTGGCGAGACCGAGTTCGTCAACGGTGTAGCAGCGATGAGCGCCAGCGGCGGATACGGCGCTACACGCGTGGCTGCCGGCATCGTCAGTTTCGCCGATCTCACCGTTGGTGCCGCCATTGGCGACGTGCTCGATGCACATGCAGCGCTCAGCCCGCGCTTTCGTGGCATTCGCCACGCGGCAGGCTGGGACGAGAGCCGCGATGTTCGCAATTCCCACACGAATCCCACGGCGCACCTGCTGGCGCGTGCCGACTTTCGCGCCGGCTTCGCCGAGCTTGGCAAGCGTGGCCTGTCGTTCGACGCCTGGCTCTACCACCCGCAGATTCGCGAACTGATCGATCTCGCGCGCGCGTTTCCGGCTAGCACGATCATCCTCGATCACTTCGGCGGGCCGCTCGGTATCGGTCCCTATGAAGGCAAGCGCGAAGGAATATTTGCGACGTGGCAGAAGGACATTGCCGACCTCGCGCGCTGCGAGAACGTGGTGGCGAAGCTCGGAGGTCTGGTGATGCCGATCAATGGCTTCGGGTTCCACAAACGCAAGCGGCCAGCAACCTCGGACGAAGTGGTAGCCGCAACTGGCGCCTACTATCGTCACGCCATCGCGTGCTTTGGCGCCGACCGCTGTATGTTCGAAAGCAACTTCCCGGTCGATAAACAGAGTTGCTCGTATGCTGTGCTGTGGAATGCCTTCAAGAAGATCGCGGCGCCGTATTCAGCGGCCGAGAAGTCCGCGCTGTTCCACGATACCGCCGCGCGTGTGTATCGACTGGACGCCGATGCGTGATGCGCGGTTATGATGCGTAGCCCTTGAGCGAGTCACTGGAGGAGAGATGCGGACATTGTGGATGGCGATTGCGTTCTTTGCTGCAGGCTCTGCGCTCGGCGGCGATCTGCGATCAGCGGCACCTGCGGGCGCCGAGGTTTACTTCATCGCGCCCGCTGACGGCGCCACGGTATCGACCACGTTCAACGTGAAATTTGGATTGAAGGGCATGGGTGTTGCGCCGGCCGGTATCGACGCGGCGGACACCGGTCATCATCACCTGCTCATCGATACGACCGAGATACCCAATCCGGAACTACCGCTGCCGGCGACCGACAAGGTCATTCATTTCGGCAAAGGTCAGACCGAGACCGAGGTGACATTGCCGCCGGGTGTGCACACCTTGCGGCTGGTGGTCGGCAATCATCTGCACGTGCCGCACGATCCACCGGTCGCCTCGAACGTCATCAGCGTCACCGTCAAGTAGCCGGCTAGGTTCGCCGGCGCACGGTCAGACCTGCGCGTGCCTGCGTGTGGGCGCCGTGCGCGACCGTATGCACGCCGTTGACGAACACGTGCTCGATACCCCCGGGATACTGATTCGGATCAGCGAAGGTGCCGCGATCGATGATCGTGTCGGGATCGAACAGCACCAGGTCCGCAAATGCGCCCGCGCGCACTACCCCGCGATCCACCAGGGAGAACTTGCGTGCCGGGAAACCGGTCATGCGATGGATCGCCTCACTCATCGTCAACAGACCAAGGTCGCGGGCGTAATGACCGAGTACGCGGGCAAACGAGCCATACAGGCGCGGATGTGGGCGCCCGTCCAGCGTTGGAATGCCATCGGAACCTATCATGGTGCTCGGATGCCGCATCACCGTGCGCACATCATCCTCGTTCATGCTGTGCATGATCACGGTGGCGCCAGGCTCGGCGGCGAGGATCTGCTGGGAAGCGGTGGCACCGTCGGTCGCGAACTCGACGGCGAGTTCAGCGATGCTCCGGCCCTCCCACTGCGTATGGCCGCTCGCTGACGCAATGACCACGTCTGCGTAGTCGACGTTGCGCAGGTCGCGACCGGAGGCGCCGACCACCGCGGACAGGATCGTGCTCCCCGCGGTGTACGGATACTGATCAGCATGCACATCGAGGCCGCGCGCTTGCGCGGCTTCGATCAGCAACAGCGAGCGATGCACAAGACCCCAGGCATCGCGGCCCGAAGCCTTGTGGTGGCTGATCTGCACCGGCACGCTCGACTGCTCACCGATCGCAATCGCTTCGGTCACCGAATCGAGGAGACCCAGACCTTCGTCGCGCATATGGGTTGCGTACAGTGCGCCGCTGGCGCGCATCATCGATGCGAGTTCGATCAACTCTTCGGTGCGGGCGTGACGGCCGGGTTCATAGATGAGACCCGTCGACAGCCCTACAGCGCCGGCGTCGAGGCCTTCGGTGAGCAACGACTTCATGACGCGCATCTGTGCCTCGCTCGGCGCGCCGCGATCACGTTTCATCGCCGTCATGCGCAGGGTGCCGTGCCCCACCAGCACGGCAATGTTCACCGCCGGCGGTGCGGCATCGAGAAGATCGAAGTAGCCGTGGTAGTTGCCCCAATCAGGCAGGGTTGCATGCGGATGGAAGGCGCGGGCCAATACCGCCGCCTCGGTGAACGGCGCGGCGCCCATCCCGCAATTGCCGACGACACAGGTGGTGACCCCACCGCGAACCTTGAACGCCATGTCGGGGTGCAGGACTGCGGCGAAGTCATCGTGGGTGTGAACATCGATGAAGCCGGGTGCAACCGCGAGCCCAGTTGCATCGATTTCCCGGGGCGAATCAGGCGCCGCACCCACGGCGACGATGCGCGGGCCGTCGATCGTGATGTCGCCGTGCCCGGGCGGGTTGCCGGTGCCGTCGTAGATCAGTGCGTTCTTGATCGTCAACACGGCTGATTAATTCGCGTGCATCATTTTGTTTCGGACTGCCCTGCGCCCTTGTATTCTCTGCCTTTCCGTCAAGCCATGGCAGTGGATTGATTCCGTACCGATCATTGCTGACCGGATGTGTCGTTTTGACGCTCGCGTTCTGTCCTGCTGCGCGGGGCGCCCCTGAAGTGGCGCCCGCTGCCATGGTGCTGACGCGCCTTTCCGTCGACTCGGCCGCCATGCGCATCGACGGCGAACTCGACGAGGCGGCGTGGCAGGGGCTGCCGGTTCACGATACCTACTATGTGATCGAGCCCGACACCCTCGCCGACACGCCCTACCCGACGCTCGTCAAAGTGTTCTACACCGATCGTGGGCTGTATATCGGCGCGCAATTGACCCAGCCCAAGGAAACGTTGAACGCCCGCTTGTCCGGGCGTGACTACTTCGGCGTGCCCCGTGATGAATTCAGCGTCACCGTCGACACCTCGGGCGAAGGGCGCTATGGCTACTGGTTTGGCGTTGCGCTTGGCGGATCGATCTCAGATGGCACGGTGCTGCCTGAGCGCAAGTATTTCAATGAGTGGGATGGTCCCTGGCGGGGCGCGAGTAGCGTGACGAAGACCGGCTGGTCCGCTGAAATCTTCATTCCGTGGGGCACGGTGGCGATGCCGAGTGCGGCGTCGATCCGACGGATGGGGTTGTACACGTCGCGCAAGGTCGCTCACCTCGATCAGCGGTGGGGATATCCAGCGCTGCCCTTCACGCAGCCCAAGTTCATGTCGGTGCTCCAACCTGTGGAACTGGAAGGCATCGCGCCGCGGCAGCAGTACAACGTCTATCCGTTCACGTCGATGGTGTATGACGAGATCGACAACGCACCCAACTACAAAGTCGGCGCCGATCTGTTCTGGCGCCCATCGACCAACGCTCAGCTCAATGCCACCGTCAATCCCGACTTCGGCACCGTTGAAAGCGACGATGTCATCGTCAATCTCTCGGCCACGGAAACGTTCTTTCCCGAGAAGCGTCTATTCTTCGTCGAGGGACAGGAGATCTTCGTCGCGACGGGACGTGCGGAAACACGCAGTCGCAGCGTCGGCAACCAGGGCGCGCCGTACACGATGGTAAACACCCGCCGCATGGGCGGTCCGCCCCGTGCACCGACGGTGCCGCCCGGTGCAGTGGTCGAGGAGCGCGACCTGTTGCAACCGACGGAGTTGCTGGGTGCGGCCAAGTTCACCGGTCAGATTGGCCAGGTTCGCTATGGGCTGCTCACGGCGTTCGAAGACGAGGTGAAGTTCGACGCAACCGTCAACGGTGCGGACCTCAATCTGCACCAGGATGGCAGTGACTATGGCATCGCTCGCGTGCTCTACGAAGACAGCGCAGGCGGCGCCTACCGCGCGCTAGGCTTTCTCTCCACCGCGGTCTTGAATCCGACCGGTGATGCGTTGGCGCAGGGGGTCGACTGGCACTATCTGACGCCGACGGGAAAGCTCAAGATCGAGGGCCAGAGTTTCACTTCCGACATCGAAGGGGAGGAGCGCGGCTACGGCGGCTTCCTCGACTTCGAATACACATTCAGGCAAGGCCTTTCTCAGCGCTTTGGAATCGAGATGTTCGACCGCAACATCGACATCAACGACCTCGGCTATCTGCAGCGCAACGATAGCTTCCGAGTCCGCACAGCCCACATTCGCACGTCTTCGGACTTGTCATTCGCCCGCGACAACGAATTGGACATTCGCGGATTCGGTCAGGTCAATGGCGACGGTTACTTCACAGGTGGTGGCGTGTTCATCGCCGATCGACTCATTTTCGATGATCTGTCCAAGGTGTTCGTGCACGCGAATTTCTTCCCGAAGAGCTATGACGATCTCAACAGCTTCGGCAACGGCACCTATCGCATCGAAGAGCATTTCGAGTTCGACGTGTTCTGGGAATCCGACTCCACCAAGCGCTTCTCCTACGGGTTTGGCGCCGGCTACCACGAGGAGTTCCTCGGCGCCGACAGCTACAGTGGTGAGGCATTCGTCAGCTGGCGACCCAATTCGCAATTCAACACGGAGCTCGAGGCGTTCTACTTCAAGCGCGGTGGTTGGCTGCTGCATCAGGAAGACGCCAACTTCACGACGTTCAAAGCTGATCAATGGCAGCCGAAGTTCAGCGTCGAGTATTTCATCAGCGCCAGGCAACAGCTCAAAGCCTCACTGCAGTGGGTCGGTATCAAGGCGCATGAAGATGAGTTCTATCTCATTCCTGCGCGGCCCGACGATCTGATCCGCACCACGAAGCCGCCGGGACCCAGCGATGATTTCTCTGTTTCCAACATGAGCTTTCAGCTGCGCTATCGCTGGGAGATTGCGCCGCTGTCGGACATTTTCGTCGTCTATACGCGGCTCGCAGACGACAGTGCGCGGCTCACGAATCAGAACTTCGTCGACGTGTTCAGCGACGCCTACGACGCGCCACTCGTGAACCAGTTCGTAGTCAAGATTCGATATCGACTGGGGTCTTAGAAAAAAATCTGCGTGGCGGTTGCCTAGGTCGGGAATCCGGGACTATAGTCGGCGCAACTTAGCGGAGAAAGAAAGGAGGTGATCCATGTCTAGCCGTTTCGCTCGGAAGGGCGCTCAGTAAGACTTGCGCCCATCGGGCAACGGGGGGGCCGGCACTGCCGGCCCCTTTCTTATTGGGGCCGCAAAATCTGCACCTCACTCACCCCGCAGTGCAACCGTAATCGGCAGCCGCGCCGCGCGCACCGCGGGGAACAGTCCCCCAACAACCCCTAGAGTGACCGCCCACAAGACGCCCGTCGTCACCAGTGCCGGGGTCACCGTGAAATCGAACGCCACTTGGGTGAACCCTGACAGGGTCGAGATCGTGTTGCCGTTGAACGCAAGGTAGGCGAGCGCGGCGCCGGCCAGCCCCCCCACCAGTGCCAGGGCAAGCGCCTCGAACATCACCGATACCACCACCGGTGCGCCGGAGAATCCGATCGCGCGCAGGGTCGCGATCTCGACCGTGCGACTGGATACCGCGCTGTACATCGTGTTGAGGGCAGCAAACACCGCGCCGATCGCCATGATGGTCGCAACGACATAGCCAAAGCCCGTGATCAGCGCCGTGAGCTGCGCGGCCTGAGCACTGTAGTAGGCAGGCTCGGCGGTCAGCTCCAGATCCAGACGCGGGTCGGCATCGATGCGCTGGGCGAGACTCGTAGCTGCATCCGGTGAGGTCAGCCGCACCCGCATCGAACTGACGGCGCCCGTGCGGCGAAACGCCGTCTGCGCCGTTGGCAGATCGGTCCACAGTTCTGATTCGTTGACCCCGCCATCGGCGTCGAAGATGCCAACGATGGTCCACGTGCTGTCGCGAAACGCGACCTGCGCACCGAGATCGATGCCTTCGAACTCGGCAACAGCGCCGACGCCCGCGATCAACTCGCTCTTGCCGGTGTCGAAGTTCCGTCCCGCGACGATGCGTACCTCCGGGCGGATCTCGAATGCGCTGGGCTCGACGCCGCGGATCACCAGGTTCGCGGGCGTGCCGGAGCTGCGCTTGGGAATATCGGCGATCGTGTACAGTTCGGCGCTCGATAGCGCGACCCCTTCCATGCTCGCAACGATCGCAATGTGTTCGTTGGCAACGCCACTGGAGAGTTCACCGCCAGAGCCGCCGCGCAGCACGATCGCCCGATCCTCGGCGCCGGTGTTTTCGAGCGCCGCGCGAAAACCGATCGCCATAGATAGCAGCGCAACCAGCACGCCGACAACACCGGCAATGCCAACCACGATCACAGACGATGCGCCGAGCCGCGACGGCACGTTGCGCAGATTCATCAGCGTGATTTCCCACACCTGATGCCACATATTCAGTGCCCCCTCAGCGCATCGACGATGCTCAGTCGGCGCGCGCGCAGGGCCGGCAGCAGGCCCACTGCAATCCCAAGGACGACAGCAAGTCCGGTGCCGGTTGCGATGGTCGTGGTCGACAAGGCGAATGTCGGCAGGATGCCCTTGATCGCGGTGGCGATGCCGCCCTCCAGGAATGCGGCGATACCGAGTCCGATCACGCCGCCGAGCACGCACAGCAGCACCGCTTCACCCAGCACCAGCGCCGCAACCTGGGCATCGGTGAAGCCGAGCGTCTTCATGACGGCCAGTTCCGGTATGCGTTCGCGCAGCGCCTGCGCCATGGTATTGGCCGTCAACAACAGGATCGTGAAGAAGACCGCGCCGAGTATGCCGGTCATCATGAGACCGATGTCACCCACCTGATTGGCGAACTGCATTGCAAACTCCGCCTCCGTTGCGGTGCGCGTGGCATTTGGCGAGTTTTCGAACAGCGCATCGATCGCGCGGGCGATCTCGGCGGATTTTGCCGGATCCGCGACGCGGACGATGAACCAGCCGACCCCGCCGTTACCGAACTGCCGCGCTTCGTCGAAGTAGTCGTACTGAAACAGGAACTCGGACGGTGGCACCTCCGCCCCGATGGCGTCGTAGCTGCCGACCAGTTCGAACTCCCACAAACGCGAGCCGTCCTTCTTTGGCCAGATGTCCGCTTCGATGGGAATGCGATCACCGATCTTCCAGCCGAATTCCTCGAGCATCTGCGCTGGAGCGACGGCGCCGGTGCGTGTCGAGGCGAACGCATCGAGCTGCGCCGCGTCGATCGTGTACTCGGGATACAACGCGAAGTAACCACGCGGATCGACCGGGTACTTGGGGAAGAAGTTGCTGCGATCCTGATAGATGCCGCCGAACCAGTCGGCGTGGGTCACGGCCGCAACGCCATCCACTCTTGCGATCTGATTGATGTGCGCCATGGGCACGGGGTCGATGATCGAGTACTTCGGCTGAACGATCAGCCGATCCACGCCGGCGATGTCGATGCCGACGGTGAACGCATCCGCGACGCTGCGCAACAGACCGAACAACAGGAACGCGATGACGACGGAGAGCAACGTGAGCGTAGTGCGAGCCTTGCGCCGAAACAGGCTCGACCACATCAGCGCCAGGTGGCTCATGAGACAGTGGCAGCCACGAGTCCGCCCTTGTCGAGCTGTAGCGTGTGGCGGGCGTGCTGCGCCGCCTTGGGATCATGCGTCACCATGACGATCGTCTTGCCGTGGTCGCGGTTGAGCAATTCGAGCAGTTCGAGGATCTCATCCGCGGTCTGACGGTCGAGATCGCCAGTGGGTTCGTCGCACACCAGGAGATCCGGATCGGCAACGATCGCCCGTGCAATGGCCACCCGTTGTTGCTGACCACCGGACAGCTCACCGGGCTTGTGGGTCGAGCGGTCGGCAAGGCCGACGACTTCGAGGGCGGTAAGTGCGTTCGCTTTACGTTGCGCGCGTGACAGCTTGGTGAGCAGCAGCGGCAGTTCGACGTTGCGCGCGGCGGTGAGCACTGGGAGCAGGTTGTAGAACTGAAAGATGAATCCGATGTGCGCCGCGCGCCATTGGGCCAGCGCCTTGGACGAGAGCGTCTCCAGTTTCTGTCCGACCACCTCAACGCTGCCGGATGACGGCCGGTCGATGCCGCCGATCAGATTGAGCAGCGTTGTCTTGCCGGATCCGGAGGGTCCCATCAGCGCCACGAAGTCGCCTCGTTCGATGGTGAGGTCGATGTCGTCGAGTACCTTGAGCGATTCTTTGCCACGCACGTAAGTACGTGAAACTCCTTCGAGTTTGACGATGGCTGTCATGTTGGCTCCTTCGTTGTCTCGGTGCTCAAGAACGCAACCTTCACGCCCATGTCCGGCAACACTTTGTCGTTTCGTTCGAGGAAGCCGATGCGCACCCGCACGGTTGCCTTGGTGCGATCGGCTGCGGGAATGATGGCGATCACTTCCGCGCGAATGGGCTCGTTTGGATATGCGTTGAGTGCGACCGCCACAGGTTGCTTTGCCGTGACGCGGTTGATGTAGGCCTCGTTCACGTCGACTTCGACTTCGAGTGAGTCCATGTCGACGATGGTGCAGATCCCAGTACGGGTGAATCCGCCGCCAGCGGAGATCGGGCTGATCATCTCACCCGGTTGCGCCGCCTTGGCGATGACGACGCCCGCGAACGGGGCGCGAATTTCCAGATCCGCAAGCTGCGTGCGTTGCAGCTCGACATTGCGACTCGCGACTTCGATCTCGCGCCGTGTGCGCTCGACCCGGGCCTCCAGACCCTCGACGATCAGCGCATCGCGATCCAGATCCGCCTGCCGGGCGAGATCCCGCGTGGCAAGGCCTTGCGTGCGTTCGAGATCGAGACGCGCCTGTCGCAGCAGTACATCGATCTCGTCTGCGGCCGCGCGCGCAGCCGACAATTGCGATTCGACCAGCGCCAATTGCGCTGCCGGCACGGAGTCGTCCAGGTTGGCGAGCAGTTGCCCAATCTCGACGCGCATGCCTTCCTCGATGTACACCGCCACCACCTTGCCCGTCACCTTGGCGCTGACGGTCGCCTGCCTGCGCGCAACGACGTAACCAGTTGCGTCGAGCACACTGGCGTCGCGAGGGGAGTTTCCAGTCGGCGGTGAAGGTGCCGTCACCTGCGGGGTTGACGCCGGGGTCGCCGACGCGGGTCCACCGGACTCACGACTGAAGTCCAGCATGAAAAAGGCAAATGCAATACCTGCGACGACGGCGAGTCCGGCGAGCCACTTCAACGGCCGTGGGCCGCTGACGACGGTTTCAGTGCGGTCGATTTTCAGCGCGTTGAGCAACGCGCGCTTGTCGTGACCTTCCTCCATGGAAGAAGAGTCTATACGACAGTGGTGCGGCAGGCCTGCCTGGTCTTGCGGATTCGGTGGGTTTAGAGAGTGTTTGCGACGAATCGAAGCAGGAGCGTGTTGAATGCGTCCGGCTGCTCCCTGAACGGGGAATGGCCAGCACCTTCGATGAGATGCACGCGCGCCTCCCACAGGTTGCCCCATGCGATTGTGTCGAGGTAGGCGTTGTTCACGAACGGTTCGTTCACGCCGGTGATGACCGCGGTTGGTACCGGTGTACATTCCACCGTCGTGCGTTGATTGGGTCCGCCGGGCCGCAGCGCATTGCGGAACATCCACTCGCGGGCGCGGCCATCGGTGCGACGCACGGCACGCTCGAGAAACGCTTCGTTCGTGCCGGCGGTCTCATGCGCGTACGCCAACACGTCCTCGCTCGTGAATTTGGCCTTGCTGGTGAGCGCCATGTATGGGTGTGGCAGAAATCCCTGCTCGATGTCTGCGGCGCTTACCGGCGGTGTGCCCGTCAGTACGATGCCCCGCAAACGTCTCGGACCCTCGAGCATCGCGATCGCCACGTGACCGCCCAAGGACCAGCCGACAACGACCGGCGCGTCGACCGACAGGTGGTCCATCAGCTGCGCCGCAGTGTCCGCATAGCCTTCGAACGAATAGGTGCGTTCGGGGTCGGCTGCATCGTCCGAGTCGCCATGACCGGGAAGATCGAACGCGATGAGCCGGAAGTGCGTGCGTAGATCGGAATCGAACTGATGCGAGAACACTTCCTTACACGCCGAGTTGCCGTGGATGAAGACAATGGCAGTACCGCTGCCACCGGTGTCGGTGACGGCGATCGCCCCGTGGCTGGTCGAGATGTGCACCGGATCAGCGTGCGAGAATCGTCACCCCAGACAGGCCCGGCGCACCGTAGACGTGGGTATATCCGGTCTTCAACTCGCGCGGTACCTGGCGCGCTCCACCTTCACCACGCAGTTGCACGCAGATCTCATGGACCTGGCGCAGGCCGGATGCGCCGATCGGCTCGCCATTGGCGAGACATCCGCCGTCGGTATTGACTGGCAGTTTGCCGGTAATCTCGGTGCGGCCCTCCTTGAGCCACTGCTCCTGCTCGCCGTCTTTGCAGAAGCCGTTTTCGGCCATGTGCATGATCTCGGCGCCGGACTCCGTATCCTGCAGCTGCGCCACATCGATATCGTCAGGCCCGATGCCCGCCATTTCGAACGCCGATCGCGATGCCTTGACCGTGGGCGGCTCACCGCGCACGAGCGCCTGTGACTGGCTGAACACCTCGAAGGAACCGAACGGCCGCGTCTTCACGGCAACGGCCTTCAAGTACACCGGCTTGCGCGTGAACTGTCTCGCCTTGTCGGCGCGACACAGGATCATGGCGCAGCCACCTTCGGCGGGTGAGCAGAACATGTACTTGCGCAGCGGATCGCAGACCATTTGCGAGGTAGCAATTTCGTCGTAGGAAAGCGGCGTCTTGCGCCATGCATTGGGGTTGAGCGCTCCGTTCTTGTAGTTCTTTTCCGCGACGCGCACCAGCGCATCTTCGGTAATGCCGAAGTCGTGCATGTAGCGCTGAATCTTCATGCCGAAGAACTGCGGCGTGAGCGCAAGTCCGATGTCGCCGTACCACTTGCCGAGGCCGCTGCCTTCTGGATTGACCGTGAATGCGCCACGTGGGTGCTTGTCGAATCCCACTGCCATGCCGATATCGAACATGCCCGATTTGATCGCCATGTAAGCCGACTGCAGTGCGCTGCCACCGGTTGCACAGCCGTTGGCGACATTGATGAATTGAAGCCCGGTGAGTCCGAGCTTCGACACCATGGTGTCGGCTGCACCGGCGGCGGCGCTGCCGCCATAGGCAAAGTTCAGATCCGACCACTCGACGCCCGCGTCTTTGAGTGCAGCGCGCGCGGCGTGGACGCCTTGATCCAGACCCGAGACGCCGTCGGTGCGACCAAACGGGTGAATGCCAATGCCGATGATTGCTACGTCCACTGATGCCCCCCTAGGCTGCGGGTTTGAAAAAGAACGCCATGACATCGTTGCCGTTGGCGTCCCGGTAGTACTTGTCGATCACCAGTTCCATCTCCATGCCGATGCGCAGGCTGGGTAGATCGTCGCATTGGATGCGCGTTTCCACGCGCGTCTCGCCCGGCAGTTCCACATAACCCACCGCGAACGGCTTGAATGTCTCTGCAGTCTCCGGACCGTTGTACGGCGGACGATTCGGCAGGAAGCTCTGCACGGTCCACGTCCACAGCGTGCCCCGCCGCGCCATTTCGATCACCTCGACGTTCTCGGCGCAACACGCGGGACAGCTCTTCTGCGCGGGAAACATCACCACGCCGCATTCGCCGCATTTGCTACCGAGCAGACGCGGGTCATTCGAGGGCCAACTGAAAAGGCCTTCAGCGATGGGAATCTGTTTGAGTGCTGACATGGGTGTGCGTAACGGGCCACTGCGAAGCGGCCTTGGAGTACATCACAAAACAGTCAGGCTGTCATGTTTTCGCAGCACGCCTGCGTTTGTTCGCGACCAGACGCTTGGCGGACTCGCGGTCGATGCTGCTCAGCACGTCGGCGAACGAACGTCGCAGCTCGGTCTTGAGCCAGGTGAGCACCGAGTCGGCCACCTTGTCGGATGACCGCGTGTGCCGATTTGCCGCGAGCCCTTCGAGCAGATACAGGGTGATCAGGTTGGCCTGCTGGAAGGCCTCGGACTGAGCGAGATCGGGGAACACTTCCTTGACCAGTTCGAGCCAGGATTTGTCGAACTCGCGAATCGCCGGAATCAGTACCTGGGCCAGTTCCGCGTCGGTGCGAGAGGCGACCTGCAATTCGTGAAATACGACGAAGTATCGGGTGTTGAGCTGCGCCCAGTAGGCGTCGATTCCTTCTTCGATCCGGCTGTGTACGGCATCGGATTGAACGACGTCCTCTTCGACCAGAAAGAGTTCCAGTCGTCGCTGATTGAGATAGCCGACGGTTGCGTTGATGAGATCGGCACGGGACGGGAAGTGATGCAGCATCGCGCCGCGTGACACGCCCGCTTCGGTCGCGATCTTTTCCGTAGTGGTATTGTTGTAGCCGAACTCGTAGAAGCAACGGATCGCGGCATCGAGGATGCCGTTACGCGTGTTTTCGCTCTTGGTCTGCTGCCAGGTCTTGGTCGAGTCGCCTGACCGCGTGGAACGCGCCATGTGTGTCACTCCCGTTGCTGCTCGATTGTAAGGGGGATAGCCGATGACCGACAAAACAGAAGTACTCCTGATCACAAAAGGCCACCCGTATCAGCGCGATGCCCTCGCGCGCCTGTTCGACGACCTGTCTGGTGTGAATTGGACGCAGGTGGAGAACCCCGCTGCCGAAGCGTTTTTCGAGCCGAAGCTCGCGGCGCCCTACGACGCCTTCGTCTTCTATGATATTCCGGGCTTGCGGTTCGGGCCCAAGGGGCCGCAGAGCTCGCCACCGTCTTCGCGCACCGTCGAAAACCTGACGGCGTTACTCGAGCGCGGCTTTGGCATGGTGTTTCTGCATCATGCAATCGCCGGATGGCCCGCCTGGCCGGAATATTCGGAGATCATCGGCGGCCGTTTCCTTTACCTGCCGGCGATGATGCGCGGTTCTGCGCGCCAGGATTCGGGATATCGACATCAAGTGACACATCGGGTGGAGGTGCTCGCGGATCATCCCGTCACCGCCGGCGTCGACCCCGTATTCACGATCACCGACGAGTTGTATCTGTACGAGGTGTACGAAGACAGCGTGGTGCCATTGTTGCGCAGCGACTACGCATTCGTGCGTGACAACTTCTACTCCGCCGCGCTTGCGGTACGCGACGGCAAGATGTTCGCCAACGAAGGCTGGGAACATGCGCCGGGCAGCAATCTCATCGGTTGGGTGAAGCACTATCGAAACAGTCCCATCGTCTACCTGCAGTGCGGCGACGACCCGGTTGCCTACGGCAATCCGCACTTCCAGCGACTGCTGGCCAACGCGATCGGATGGGTCAGCAGCGACGACGCGAAAGCATGGGCGCGTAGTCGCAATGAGCAGTCACAGGGGAGAAGTGAGGCATGACGTTGGAAGTGATCGGGGCAGGTTTCGGTCGAACCGGTACGTTGTCGCTCAAGTTCGCATTGGAAAAGCTCGGATTCTCCAAGTGCTACCACATGATGGAAGTGATCGCTCATCCCGACCATGCGCAGCGGTGGCGCGATGCGTTTCATGGAGAGGCGGTCGATTGGGATGCGATGTTCGCCGGCTACCGGGCGGCGGTCGACTGGCCATCGTGCAACTGGTGGCAGGAACTCGCCGAGTACTACCCGGACGCGAAGGTCATTCTGAGCACTCGTGACCCTGGGCGCTGGTATGCGAGCGTTCGCGACACGATCTATGCATCCACGCGCGATGCGCTATCGTCGCCGGATCCATCGGTTCGTGCCCGCGGCCAATGGGCGGACGAACTCATCTGGCAGCACACCTTCAATGGCCGCATGGACGACGAAGCGCACGTGATCGAGGTGATGAAACGCCATGAGGCGCAGGTAGAGCGCACGATCGCCAAGGGGCGATTGCTGGTGTTCGAGGCGGTGTCCGGGTGGGAGCCGCTGTGCGAGTTCCTGAACGTACCAGTTCCGGACGAGCCCTACCCGCGGGTCAACACGACCGAAGAGTTCCTGGCCCGCACGCGACGCGCGGACTGAAATGAGCGGGGACAGTTTACGTGTTCAGGTTCACTGTCCTCTATGTGGCCATCACCCGAGCGGGGTAGCCTGACCATGACCAGGCATGGGTCGTGCGGCTGACGCCGATCATGAGGCCCCCGGTCGCGCGTGGGTGAATGAACAACACATCGTTGTCTTCGTCGCTGCCGGTCCAGTCCTTGGGCGCGAGTTGCTTCAATCGATCGCGCAGCTCTGGCAGGCGATCGGTCTCCGCGTAGCACATGTACAGGCACGGTCCAAACTTCTGCAGGTAGCGGCCCATGGTCTTGGTGCCATCGTGTGGGTTGATGGATTCGATGCGGTGCAGCGCCTCGGGGTTGAACAGCGTCAGCGTGCCCCGGTATCCGAACGTGTCGGACGCGATCGGCACGAAGTGGCGTGGATCGAGCCCGAACAGCGACGCGAACCGCGCCGTCGCGGCGCGGGGGTCGTCGGTCAGGTGGGTCACTTCATAGAGGTTCTGCAGCAGGCCGACACGTCGCCGTTGCGCAGACTGAGAGATGACGACCGATAAACCTGCTATGCCGAGCCGTTTGGCGCACACGTAGTGCTGCTCCGGGCCGATGGTGGTGGTGACGATCCCCTCTTCGGCGAGTCGCCGCCGCACGCCATGGATGTTGCGCGTGGCGACGCCGGCCGCGAACGGACCACCACGGCGGCTGGCAAGGTGGTCTTCGACGGCGCCGGGACCTTTGGGTTCGAGGATCTCGATCAGCGCGTCGCCCACGCGCACGACATATCGGTGCGCATTCAGCGCGTCCACCGTGTCGGTGTGTTCAACGGCCGCGTCGAGCAGTTCAGTCAGACGTGCGGCAGTCGCACCTGCGTCGCGCGCAGTGATCAGTACGCGATCGATTCGAGTCAGCATGGCATCCTCCCCAGGACGTCCTCAACACTACCCGAACGCTCATGCGCCGCCCAGCTGATCTGCCAGCCGGATGAGCACATCGCGGGTATCGTCGAAGGATAGACATGCGTCTGTAACGCTCTGCCCGTACGTCAGGGTCCCGCGGAGATCCTGGCGGCCTCCCGTCAGATGACTTTCGATCATCACGGCCCGGATCGGCGCGTGAGTCGCCTCGATCTGCGTCGCGATGGACGACACCACGTCGCGTTGGCGCAGGGGATCCTTGTCGCTGTTGCCGTGACTCGCATCGACCATCAGCCGTGCTGGCAGTTCGGCGCGTTCGAGCAGTGCTACCGCCGCACGCACGGCATCGGCGCCGTAGTTGGGGCCCGTTTCGCTGCCGCCACGCAACACGAGATGACAGTAGGGGTTGCCAGCGGTTTCGAGAATCGCGGGTGCACCTTCCTTGGTCAGTGAGGGAAACAGATGGCGCGAGCCTCCGGCGAGGATCGCGTCAACGGCGACCTGAACATTGCCGTCGGTTCGATTCTTGATGCCCACCGGCATCGACAGGCCCGAAGCGAGTTCGCGATGGATCTGGCTTTCTGCCGTGCGGGCGCCGATCGCGCCCCAGCTCACGAGGTCGGTGTAGAACTGGCCGAAGGTCGTGTCGAGGAACTCGGTGGCCGCGGGAAGTCCGCGCGCGGCCACGTCGGCTAGCAGCTGGCGCGCCAGGCGCAGGCCCGTGTTGATGCGATAGGAGCCATCCAGATCGGGATCGTTGATGAGTCCCTTCCAGCCGACCGTCGTGCGCGGCTTCTCGAAGTAGACGCGCATCACGAGATACAGGCGGTCCTTCAGTTCGTCGGCGAGGCGGCTCAACCTGTCGGCGTATTCGAGCGCTGCGTGCGGGTCGTGGATGGAACACGGGCCGACCACGACCGCGAGTCGGGCATCCACCCCATCGAGGATCGCTTCGAGGCAGCGACGTCCGTCTTCGACAGTTGCTCGAGCGGCTGCGGTCAGTGGAATCTCTTCGTGCAGGATGGCGGGTGCCAGGAGCGGGCGAACCCGGACGATTCGCAGGTCATCCGTGTGCACGTGGCACCTCGTCGGTGAGGCTGCCGCGCGTCAGGCGCACGTGAGTTGCCCGCAGGTCCCCTGACAGCAGTCCTCGGTGAGGAATTGAAGTAGCGCGTTCATGCGCTCGAAGTTTGGTCGGCAGATGAGCGCCCGACCCTGACGCTCCTGATCGATCAGTCCCTGTGCCACCAGTTGTGCGATGTGATGCGATAGGGTGGAGGCCGCAATCCCGAGGCGGGTCTGGATGCGCCCCACCGGTAAACCGTCGCTGCCGGCCTTCACCAGCAGTCGAAAGATCGTCAGGCGCGTGTCGTTGCCGAGACTCTCCAGGCAACGGGCGGCATCGTCCAGTTTGAGCATAGCCATTATTATTTCGAATCCTCTAGAAATAACGAAATGATATTTCGTCGGCTCAGTTCATTTCGATAGTATTCGAAATCAAATCAACGCATCAAGGAGATGCATCATGCGATTGCAACTGGCGATCAACGTCAAAGATCTGGACGCAGCCATCGAGTTCTACACCCGGGCGTTCGGTGTGGCGCTCAACAAACGCGAGCCGGGCTATGCGAATCTGGTTCTCGAAAAACCGCCCGTGAAACTCGTGCTGTTTGAAAATCCGACCGCTGTCAATCAGCTCAATCATGTCGGTTTCGAAGTATTCGACGATGCCCAGGTCGAAGAAGCAGCGCAGCGTCTGAGTGCTGCGAACGTTGCAATTCAGAGGCAGGACTCTGAAGTGTGCTGCTTCGCCAAGCAGAACAAGGTGATCAGCTATGATCCCGACGGGATCATGTGGGAGTGGTATCGCGTGCTGGAAGACTCGAAAACGTTCTTCGCCGAGCCTGACAGACGACGCGTCGGCGCGCAGTTGTTGCGGATGACGAGTCAGATCCGCTCGGCACGCGCCAGCGATGTCGAGCGGCTCACCGAGATCGCGATTGCGGCCAAGTCACATTGGGGGTACTCGAAGACGTTCATTGAGGCGTGCCGTGCGGAACTGACGGTCACGGCGCGCGACGTGTCGAGACTGACGGTGGCGGTTGCCGAGTGCGATGGAACAGCAGTCGCGTTCAGCGCAATCGAGTGGCTCGCGGATAGCCGCGCAGAGCTCGATGCGCTATTCGTTGATCCTGCCTTCATCGGTCATGGGATCGGTCGCGCCCTCACGGCCGATCTCCTCGCGGTTGCGGCCGCGCGAGGCGTTCACACGATCGAGATACAAGCAGATCCGAACGCGGCGGGGTTCTACGAGGCCATGGGCGCGCGCCGTGTCGGCGAGCGCGTGAGTGCAAGCATTCCCGGTCGCATGCTGCCGCTGTATGAATTAGCCGTGTCGGCGCCTACCGAAGTTTGAATTGCGTCACACATTGACGTATCTGGGGCGTCGAATCCTCGCCAGGTCACAGCACGCTGTTGGTAGGTTCACGAAACTGACGGTGACCCTTCGTCACGTGACCCCAATGGCTCGATGGAACGAGGACGGGTTCACCGGACTCATCACGCCGCACCTCGATCGAATGTACCGGCTGGCCTATCGCCTGGCGGGCCGGCGCGCTGATGCCGAAGACCTGCTGCAGGACGTGCTCTCGAAGCTCTATGAGCGGCGCGCCGAACTGAGCAGTATTCGGGCGCTTGCACCCTATCTTGGGCGCGTGCTCTACAACCAGTTCATCGACGATCGCCGTCGCTACGGGCGTCTGCCCATCAAGCTGGTTGGTTCCACCGACGTTGCGACGATTGCGGAGGCGCGTGCGCGCGGACCCGAAGCGCAGGCGGTACAAGCGCAAGTCGACGCCGGTGTGACACAGGCGCTGGCCCGGCTCTCGGAAGCGCATCGCGTGGTCGTTCTGCTGGCGGACTCGGAAGGCTATTCGCTTCCGGAAATCGAAGCTTTGACCGGTATCGCTCTGGGCACGCTGAAGTCGAGGCTCCATCGAGCCCGGGCGCGCCTGCGAGAAATTCTCGGATCCGATAAAACCCTTTCGGCCAATCCATCGTTGAAGCCCGTGGAAGGAGCGAAAAGCGATGCCTTGTAACGAGCTTACACGACAACTCGACGACTTCATGGATGGTGCCCTGACGGCGCTCGCGTCCGAGGCGCTGAGGCGCCATGTGGAGTCGTGCGCGGATTGCCAAGCGGTTCATGCCGCCGAGCGTTCGCTGCGGTCATCACTGGCCCGATTGCCTGTGGACGCGCCTGGTCCCGACTACTACGAGCGTGCTCTGGCCTTCGCTCGCCGGCAGCGTCGACGCACCGATCCGCGACGATCGTCGCGGTTCGGCTCGTTTGCGCTGGCGGCGGTGGCGACGATGGTGATCGCCATCGGCTTGGCCACACTCTCGGATCGCATCGCTCCTTCCGCAAGCATTCCGGAAGTGACCATCACATTGGAAGCCGAGAGTTCGGTCAATCTCGTGTTCTCCACGGCGACCGCACTGGCGGATGCAAGGGTGTCGCTCGAACTGCCCGACGGCATCGAAGTCGTGGGTCATCCCGGCAAGCGCGCACTTGCCTGGACGACGGACCTGCGCCCCGGGAAGAACGCGCTGCGACTTCCACTGGTCGCCCATATCGCGGTGAACGATGAGTTGATCGCACGGATTCGTCACGACGGTGAAGAGTCCGAGTTTCGAATGCGAGTGCGCGTGATCTGATCGCGCTGTATTCAGATTTTTGGAGTTACGACCATCAAGACGAATTCTTTCCTTCTGAGTGCAGCCATTTCTGCAGCGCTACTCGCGTGTCCCGGCTGCACCGACAGCGGCATCACGATGGACATCGTCGATGACGTCGACTCGATCGATGCGTGGGAGATTGACATCGGTGACGCCGAGGACGGCAAGGACGATCCTGGCTAGACCTCAACCGACGTTGCGGTCGCTGCCTTCCCAGAACGGTGCGCGCAGCTCCCGTTTCAGAACTTTGCCGGGTCCTGACTTGGGCAAGGGCTCATTGCGAATGTCGATGCCCTTCGGCACTTTGTAGCCAGCGATGTGCTCGTGACAGAACGCGATCAGTTCCGTCGGATCGACGTTGTGGTGTTCGGGTCGGGGAACTACGACCGCGTGCACGGCCTCGCCCCACTTTTTGTCCGGCACACCGAACGCGGCCGCTTCGAGCACGGCAGGGTGTCGGTACAACACGTCCTCGATCTCGGTCGAGTACACGTTCTCACCGCCGGTGACGATCATGTCCTTGCTGCGATCGACCAGGAACACATAGCCGTCTTCGTCCATGTACCCGAGATCACCGGTCCAATAGGCACCGTTCTTGAGTACGGCTGCGGTCTGCTCCGGCTTGTTCCAGTAGCCCCGCATGACGTTGGGTCCACGCACCACCACTTCGCCGACTTCCCGACGTGCAACCTCGTTGCCGTCCGCATCCAGGATGCGCACATCGCATCCCGGCATCGACTGACCGCAGGACCGCGCAAGGGGGCTGTCGATGAGCGCTTGTTCGTCGAGTAGCGCGGTGCACAGCGGTGACAGCTCCGTGGCGCCATAAACCTCCGCGAGAGCTGCTGTGGGGAAGGCCTGGTGTGTTCTGCGGATGACCTCGGTCGCAATCGGTGACCCGCCGTGCGCGATAGCACGCAGACTGTCGACTTTGCGCGGCCGCGCGAACTGCTCCTCGGCCATGGCGGCGAGCATCGTGGGCACACCAAGGGTTACGGTGATGCCGTGCTTCTCGATCAGGTCGAGTGCCTTGCCCGGATCGAATGCTGCGAGCGTCACCTGGCATCCTGTCGTCCAGATATTGGCGAGAACGGCATTGGAACCAGCGGCATGAAACAGCGGCGCCATCACCAGCACGTGATCGTCGGGATACTGCGGGCAGCAGGCGAGCCAATGATAGGTGTTGGCGATGAGGTTTCGGTGCGACAGCATCACGCCTTTCGATGCGCCGGTTGTGCCACCGGTGTAGAAGAGCCCCGCGAGGTCGTTCTCAGTGACGCCGTTGCCCAGCGGATATTCCTTGGCGCCGGCAATGAGTTTTTCGTAGCCGTCGGGCATGGTGATGACGTGGGCAACGAGATCCTTGAAGGGTTTCGGGTCGCGGTCGGTGATCAGCACCTTGGCGCCGGAATCCTTGATGGCGTACATCAATTCCGGTTGTGCGTGACGGGTGTTGAGCGGCACGACGACCAGACCACCCGCTGGGACACCGACGTAGGTTTCGACGTATTGGTGCGAGTTGGCAGCGAGAATGGCCACGCGATCGCCGTCATCGAGCCCCAGGGCGCGCAATCCACCGACCAGGCGCGCCGCACGCGTCTGCAGTTGGGCGAAGGTAATCTGCGCGGTCTCGGACACCAGTGCGACCTTTGATGGTGCTACCTGGATGGCCCGGCGCAGCGGGTCGGCGAATGTGGTCATTTCTTCCTCCTCGATCGATGTTCAGGCAATTGCCGGAACGGGGGGCGCATCCTCGTCCTTCTGCAATGCCGCGAGGCGCGGCGTGCGCCGCACCAGATAGGTGTACATGGTGGGCACCACGAACAACGTGAACAGTGTACCCACCGACATGCCGCCGACAATCACCCAGCCGATGTCATGGCGCGATTCCGCGCCGGGCCCGGACGCCGTTGCCAGAGGCATGGCACCGAGCACCATGGCGCCGGTCGTCATCAGTATCGGTCGCAGGCGCATGGCACTTGCTTCTATGACCGCCTCGGTCAGTGCCTTGCCCTGGGCCCGCAACTGATTGGAGAACTCGACGATCAATATGCCGTGCTTGGTAATCAGTCCGACCAGTGTAATGAGGCCGATCTGACTGAAGATGTTGATGGTGCCGCCGGTGAGCGTGAGCGCGAGCAGGGCGCCGCTCAACGCCAGCGGCACGCTGAACATGATGACAAAGGGCGATACGAAACTCTCGAACTGCGCGGCAAGAACGAGGTAGATGAACACGAGAGCGAGACCGAATGTGATGTACGCCTTCGCGGATGCTTCCTTGAACTCCCGGGCGACACCTTCGTAGTCGTATTGGACGGTCGGTCCCATCACGTCCTTGGCAGTGCTCTCGAGTACCGTCAGTGCTTCGCCCAGCGTGTGGTCGGGGCCCACGCTCGCCGTGATCCGGGCTGAGCGCATTTTGTTGAAGTGGTTGAGTTCGCGCGGTGCAACCGCTTCGCGAACTTCGACCAGGTTCGACAACTGAATCATCGAGCCGTCGGCGCCACGCACATAGATGTTGGTGAGGTCGTCCGGGTTGCGGCGATCGACGTCCGCCACTTGAAGTTTGACGTCGTACTGCTCGTTGTTGCGCTTGAACCGGGTTACCTCGCGACCGCCCAGCATGGTTTCGAGCGTGCGGCCGATGTCCGCGACGCTGACGCCCACGGCCGCCACCTTCTCGCGTTTGACGTCCACTTTGATCTCGGGTTTGTTCAGCTTGAGGTCGGTATCCGTGTTGACGATCGACGGATCAGGCTCTACGCGCGCGAGGATTTCCTGAACGGATTTGTCGAGCGCCTCGTAGCTGTCGGTGGTTTGCAGCACGAACTGAATCGCCTGGGCGCCGCCGCTGGAGGCGCCCAGCGATTGCGGAGTCATCGTGAACGCCCGGATGCCGGGAATCGACATCACTTTGGGCAACATCTCCCGGGCGATATCCTGGGACGAGCGTGTGCGCTCCTGCCAGGGTGTGAGCGATACGTAGGAGATCATGTTGGTGACCGTCGGGCGTCCCATGATCATCATGTAGCGCACCACCTCCGGGGTCGATTGGTAGATCTCGTCGATCTGCCACGCGTATGAGTTGAGGTACTCGAGGGTCGCGCCTTCCGGGGCGCTCGCAAACGACATGACTGTGCCGCGATCTTCCATCGGGGCGAGTTCCGTCGGCAGGCCACGCAGGAGCACGGCCGAGGCGCCGCCGAGCAGCAACATCATCACGATCACAATGGGACGCGCCGTAAGACTTGCGCGCAGAGTCCTTCGGTAGATGCTGCCGAGGCCTTCGAGCAGCCGCTCGCCGAAGTTGAAGAACGCGCCATGGCGTGGCTCATGCTTGAGAATGCGCGATGCAAGCGTTGCGGAGAGCGTCAGTGCCACGAACCCGGAAACGATCACGGCGCCTGCGAGCGTGAGCGCGAATTCGGTAAACAACATGCCGGTCTTGCCTTCGCTCAACGCGATGGGCGCAAACACGGCGGCCAGCGTGAAGGTCATGGCGACAATGGCAAACCCAATCTGTTTCGAGCCGACGAATGCGGCCTTGATCGGGTCCATGCCGGTCTCGATGTAGCGGTAGATGTTCTCGAGCATCACGATGGCGTCGTCCACGACCAGACCGATCGCCAGTACGAACGCGAGCAGGGTGAGCGTGTTGATCGAGAAACCGAAACTCCACATCAGTGCCAGACTGCCGACGAGCGCGATGGGTATGGTGACCAGGGGCACCAACGTGGCGCGCCAGTTGCGCAGGAACAGAAAGATCACCACCGCGACCAGTGCGATGGCTTCGAAGATGGTGAGGAAGACGCGATCGATCGACTCCTGCACGAAGATCGCCGAGTCGTAGCCGATGTCCACCTGCATGCCTTCCGGCAGGATGCGATTGAGTTCGAGTAACTCCGCTCGCGCGGCGGCGGCGACCTCGAGCGGATTGGCGGTGGATTGCTTGACGAGGCCCAGGCCAATGGCACGACGGCCACTCGCCCGCGACATGTTGCGCACTTCCTCGGCGCCGATTTCGACGCGCGCGACTTCACCGAGCCGCACCAGATAACCACCCGCGTCCTTCAGAATGATCTGTTCGAACTGCTGTGGCGTACGCAGATCGGTTTCCGACAGCACCGTGAACTCGCGGTCGGTACTTTCGATGCGGCCAGACGGCACTTCGACGTTTTGCGCGCGCAGCGCGGCTTCGACATCGGCGGGAGTGAGTTCGTACGCAGCCAGGCGTGCGCGATCGAGCCAGATGCGCATGGAGTATCTGCGCTCGCCCATGATGATGAGCTGAGCGACACCGGGCAGCACCTGCAGGCGATCCTTGACGATACGGTCGGCGTAGTCGGTCAGTTCCATCTCGTCATGGCGATCCGAATTGATCGCCATGTACATGATGGGCGTTGCGTCGGACTCGGTCTTGGCGACGATCGGATCTTCTGTTTCGCGTGGCAGCAGGCTGCGCGCGCGCGCCACCCGATCACGCACGTCGTTGGCCGCGATGTCAGGGTCCTTGTCGACAGTGAAGAGAATGGAGATCTGGGAGAACTCGGCGCGACTGATGGAACTGATGTAGTCGATGCCTTCGATGCCGGAGATGGCGTCCTCGAGTGGCGTCGTTACCTGGGACTCGATGATCTGGGCGTTGGCGCCGGGGTAGTAGGTCGTGATGCTCACGATCGGATCGTCGATGTCCGGATATTCGCGAATGGTCAGTCGGTCCCACGCGATCAGACCCAGCAGCAGAATGAGCAGGTTGCCGACTGTCGCTAGTACCGGTCGGCGAATCGCGAGATCCGACAGGATCATGAGCCGGTCTCCGATCCGGTCGGTGCGTCGGTCTTGGCGGCGACGTCCTCGACCACACGTACGGTAGCGCCATCGCGAAGATTCAACTGGCCGGCAGTGACGACGACGGCGTCGTTGTCGAGGCCCGCGAGGATCTCTACGCGCGCGTCCTGGCGCTTGCCGACCGTTACTTCCGTGTAGACGGCGCGACCATCGATGATGCGATAGACGAAGTGTCGGTCGCCCTGGGGGACGATGGCGTCCTCCGGCACGAGGATGGCGCTGGCGGCGCTGTCGACGATGAGCGACACGCGACAGAAGAGGCCGGGCCGCAGTTCGAGTTCGGGGTTCGGCAACCGCGCCCGTACCACTACCGCGCGGCCGTTGACGTCTACCTGAGGCTCGATCGCATAGACGCTGCCTTCGAAGGTGCGGCTGGGGAATGCATCCACACTGATGTCGATGGTCTGGCCGACGGCAACCCGCGGCAGGTGTACTTCGCCGACTCTGAAATCGACCTTGAGGGCGTCGATTTCCGACAGACTCACGATCGGATCGCCGGCCGCGACGTAGTCGCCGGCGCTGACAACGCGCAGTCCAACCAGACCTGCGAACGGCGCGGTGATGCGCGTCTTGTCGAGCCGTGCGCGCGCCAGCGCAAGCGATCCCTCGCTGGCTTGTAGCAGCGCAAGGGTTCGGTCCCGCTCCTCGATCGATGCGGCGCGCTTCTGCACCAGCTGATCGGCGCGTTCGAAGGCCAGTTCCGCGAGCGCCCGGTTGGCGGCCTTCTCCTGGACCTCGGCCTGATACACCGAGTCTTCCAGTTGGACCAGCAGGGAACCTTGTTTGACGCGTTGGCCTTCGTCGAAGCCGATGCGTGCGATGCGACCGGCAATCTCGGGGCTGACGATGATGCTCTCGTTGGCGCGCAACGTGCCGACGGCCTGGACGCTGCGCACCACGAGACCAATTTCCACGGCATCGGCTTCCACGGCCGGCGGGGGCATCTGCCAGCCGCCGCGTGCAGGGGCATCGTCGTTGCTGCGCGCAAGCCAAAGGAGCGCGGCGACGCCAGCGATGAGCAAAGTGATGGCCGCGAACCAGATCTTCATGTGGCGGCGGGCAATGGGTGGATCGGCATTATAGGCACAAGCGCACGCAGGCCCGCCGTTCAGCTGATCGCCGGTGGGAACAGGGCACCCATTTCCTCGGGCCGGGGCCGGCGACCGTATTCGGACAGTTCGAATGCCTCGGCGAGCCGCATGGCCGGTGCAAAACGCCGCGCTACCCGGCCGGCATTGGCACGGTGAAACTCGGCGAGCCACAGACGCCGATCGACCGGGTTGGCTGGCACCGAAGCGGAACGGTCGAGCGTGTGGGGAATCCACTCGTACACTTGCGAGACGTGGGCATCGAGCATGGCGATGACGGTGTCGAAGACGGGTTCGATGTCGATGCATGCATCCGCGCGAAACGGCGATGGTAGCGAGAAGAAGTCGGCGAATGTGGCGACAACCGGGTCTGCGCGCAGGGGTGGTGTGGAAGGCACCACATTGGGCACGCGCACCATGTAACAGGCATCCCGCACCAGCGATGCGACCGCGCGATGATCGGGGTGGTAGTCGGCTGTACGGTGAGTCAGGACGAGGTCGGGCGCGAAGCTGCGCATCGATTCGATGACGCGCGTGCGAAGGGAGAGCGTTGGTTCGATTTCCCCATCGGGTACTTGCCAAACCTCGACGTCGGCACCGATCACCGCAGCGGCGCGTTCAGCCTCCTGCAGGCGGCGCTTGGCAAGATCGGCCCGTGGCATCGAGTGATGACCGGCGGAGCCGTCACTGACAGAGACCAGTCGCACCGTACTGCCGCGCGCAGCATGAATTGCGAGCAATCCAGCGGCGTGGAATTCGGCATCGTCCGGATGAGCACCGAACACGAGCACACGCATCGTACAAACCCCCTACAGCTCCTTACCGCACTTTACAGCTTGGTACGTCGCGATGAGTAGACTGTGCGCCGTGGGAACGACGTCACGTTCCTTTCGTCAGTCGACGTTTGTACCGATGGATACAAGCAGTACAGGAGTAGGTGTGGATTACCAGTTTCTCCTCGGGCGGATGTTCCGTCTGCAGAACCAGGACTACGTCGCCGATGCGCTCGGCAAGGCAGATGGCATCGCCATCGTGCGCGCGTCCGCAAGCATCGATGGTGAAGAGGTGATGCGCAGTTTCCCAGCGCACCTGGTCATCGAGCACCTGTTGTGCGATGAAGAAATCGAACTGAGCGGAGTTGCCTTCCCTCGCTGAAACCGCGCCAGCTCAGCGCGCGGTGAACTCGATCGGCAGCGCCGAAAGGCCTCGCAGGAGGACGTTCGGCGGATAACGCAATTCGCTTGGATCACAACCGAGCCGAATGTTCTTGAATCGATCGAGAATCACGTTGAACGCAACCTGCATCTCCTTACGGGCAAGGCTTGCGCCGATGCACATGTGCACGCCGTAGCCAAAGGCGATGTTCGCGCGGGCGTTCTTCCGGGTGATGTCGAAGCCATCGGGATCGGCAAACACAGCGTCGTCCCGATCGGCCGAGGCGAATCTGATCTGCACCATACTGCCCGCAGGGATTGTCGTGCCCTTGACTTCGGTGTCCTGGGTGCAGACACGCCACATGTTCGCCGTCGGTGTCGACAGCCGCAGCACCTCTTCCACGAGGTTGTCCACGAGGTCGCGATTGGCCTGGACCATCGCCAGCTGATCCGGGTGTGAGATCAGTGCCAGAACGCCTTCGGCGATGGCGGCCGTGGTCGTTTCATTACCCGCAACCAACAGCTGCTGGATGATGGAGAGCGATTCGGCAGTATCGAGAGGGCGCTCGCCTTCGAGCCGCGCGTGCACGATGTCTGACAGGATGTCATCGTGCCGTTCCGACTTACGCTCTTCCAGTTTCCGGGCAAAGTAGTGCTGGTACTCGACGATCAGCTTTGCCGCCTCGACTTCTTCATCGGGTGAGGCCATGCGCGACAACTGCGCGACGAACGCATCCGACCACTTGTTGAACAACGGCAGGTCGCTGCGCGGTACGCCCAGTTGATCGGCGATCACTGTCAGCGGCAGTGGGCCGCAGAACTCGTTCACGAATTCGCACTGGCCCTTGTCGATGAACCGATCGATCAGTTCGTGGCCGATCCTCGCGATGTCGGGTTCGAGCGTGGCTACGCGGCGCGCCGTGAACGCCTGATTGACGAGCCCTCGATAGCGGCGATGCACAGGCGGATCTTCAGTGAGCATCGTGTCGACGGCTGGATAGCCCTTGGCCTGCTCCGCGATGATTCGTGGATCCACTTCCGTGCCGCCGCCGCGCATTGCCTGGGCGAAGCGGTTGGAGAACGTTCCGTGATCGGAGGCGATCTTGCGGATCGTCTCGTAGTCGAACACGAAGTAGATACCCGTGTGCGGGCAATGGTAAATGGGGGATTCAGATCGCAGCCGGGCGTTGTAAGCGTGCGGGCACTGCATGACCGACTCATCAAACGGGGTGAACTCGGTCAATGGACGCCGCGTGACGTCTGTTAGTGCGCTCATGGGCCCTCCTGCCGTGCACGCGACTGTAGCACCCACCCGAAAACAGTCAAATGTGACGGTTTCAGCTGCCAGCACCGTGGGGCGCGCTCGCCCACGACTCCCCATTCGCCCGAAGCGCTTTAGACTTGCACCAGCATCTTGCCGATGTTCTTGCCTTCGAACAGATCGATCAGCGCACGTGGCAGATTCTCGAAACCCGTGACCACCGTCGCACGATGTTTGAGCGCACCCGACTGTAGCCACTGCTGCATCTCCCTGGCTGCTTCGGGGAAGCGCTTCGCGTAGTCGATCACGATGAATCCTTCCATGCGGGCGCGCCGAAACACCAGGTTGAAGTAGTTCTTGGGTCCCGCCAGCGGTCCGCTTGTGTTGTAACGCGAGATGCCACCGCAGAGCACAACGCGCGCACCGGTAGCAATACGGGCGAGACACAGATCCAGGATCTCACCACCGACGTTGTCGAAGTAGATATCGATGCCGTCGGGACACAGCTGCGTCAGTCGCGCGCCGACGTCGTCGTGCTTGTAGTCGATGGCGGCATCGAATCCGAGTTCATCGGTTAGCCATTGGCACTTCTGCGCGCCGCCGGCAATGCCGATCACGCGGCAGCCTTTGATCTTCGCAATCTGCCCCGCAATGCTGCCGGTCGCGCCGGCAGCACCGCTGATGACCACAACATTGCCGGCCTTCGGCCGGCCGATGTCCAGCAGACCGAAATAGGCAGTCATGCCGGTACCGCCGAGCACGCCGAGTGCGGCGACGGGGTCGACCGCATGGTCGAACGCGCGTAGTGGCGGATCAACGCCGTCGCTGATGCAGTAAGTCTGCATGCCGAGCGAGCCGCTCACCATCGCGCCCACCGGCAGTTTCGGGTTGTTCGACTGCTCGACGATGCCGACGCCACCCGCGCGCATCACGTCGCCAATTGCGAGTGGCGCCACGTAGTCCGCTCGGTTTTCCATCTGACCACGCATCGATGGGTCGAGCGAAAGGTGTGTCGTGCGGATCAGCGCCTGGCGCGGACCGACTTGCGGCAGGTCCACCTCGCCATAGACGAGATCGCTCTCCTTGACCATGCCGACCGGCCGGGCTGCGATACGGAACTGTCGATTCTTCACGGGGTTACCTCGCTGACGATGATTCAGGCGCCTTCGACGGCGTCAGTCTTGAACACATTGATCGTACTCGTGCGCTGCGCTTCGACGAGTTGGCGCACCGCCTCCGGTGGCAGTCCGACCTTCTCGAGCAGCGCCTGACCCAGTTGCAGCGCTGCTTCCAGCACTTCGGGAATGACGACGCTCGCGCCGGCAGCGACGAGGTCGGCGGCATGATCGCTGTCATGGGCGCGCACCATGATCGGCAACTGTGGCGCAAGCGCCCGCGCAGTCTCCAGCACGTGATGCGCCGCGACTGGATCATCCATGGTTACGACCAGGGCGATGGCTCTGTCGAGTCGCAGTCGCTCCAGCACGCCGGCGCGCGTTGCATCACCCAGATACACCGGTGCGCCTTGTGCACGCAGTTTGGCCACGTTGGTCGCGTCGAGATCGAGTGCAACGTGGGCGATGAGCTGTCGGTCGAGGAGTTCGGCGACGAGTCGGCCGGTGCGCCCGTATCCGATGATCACGGCATGACCATCGAAGTCGCCGGTGATCTCGAGGGCGGGGTCTTCTGCGCGTGGCTGCTGACGACGCTCGACCGCGTTGCCGAGGCTACGTGCGGCGCGCGCTGCCAGTGGTGTCAGGAACAACGTGGCGCTGACCACGATCAGCATGAACTGCGCTGTAGCGGCCGGCACCAGTTCGAAGCCGAGCGCAATGCCGATGGCGACAAACGCAAACTCCCCGCCCTGTCCGAGGAGCAAACCGATCTCGGTGGCTGCGCCCCAGGCAAAGCCAAAGCCACGCGCAATGAGCGCAGTCAGGGTCGCCTTGAGGGCGAACAGTCCGGCCACTGATATCGCAATGTAGTACGGGTCTGCCAGCACTTCGGCCAGATCGATGCCCATGCCGACGGTGATGAAGAAGAGTCCAAGCAGCAGACCCTTGAACGGCTCGATGTTCACTTCGATCTCGTGTCGAAACTCCGTTTCTGCGAGCAGAAGTCCGGCGAGAAAGGCACCCAGTGCGGCCGACAGTCCCGCGGCGTGGGTCAGGGCCGCGGTGGTGATGATCACAAGCAGCGTCAAAGCCATGAACGGCTCCGGGCTGCGCGCTTCGGCGACGAACCGGAACAGGGGGCGCACGATCACGCGGCCGACACCGAGAATGACCACGACCGCGAGCACAGCCTTGCCCAGTGCGATACTGATCGATACAGCGAGGGAGCCGCTGCTGCCCGCGGCCAGTGCGCCGACAAGAAAAAGTATGGGCACGACCCAAATGTCCTGGGCCAGGAGTACGGCGAAACTCCCGCGTCCAACCGGCGTGCCGAATCGACCCTGCTCGGCGAGCAACTGCATGACGACCGCGGTCGACGAAAGCGCCAAGCACGCGCCGAGAATGATCGAAACGTCGAGCGAATTGCCGAACCGATGTGCGATGACGCCGATCACGACTGCGGTTGCGAGCACTTGCATCGAACCCATGCCGAACACGAGCCGGCGTAATGCCCACAGCCGCTCGAGGGACAGCTCGAGACCGATCATGAACAACAGGAAGATGACGCCGAGTTCGGCCAGTGCCTGCACGCCGCTGACGTCGGTGATGAGGATGATCGACAGCCACGGCGCTTCTTCGGCGAAGCGGCCGACGCCGAATGGGCCGACCGCGAGCCCGACCAGCAGAAAACTGAGTACGCTGCTGATGCGAAATCGCTTGGCCAGCGGAATGACGATGCCCGCGGCAACGAGGAACACGACCGCGTCGTGCAGTTTGAGTTCTTCCATACCTTTACTGTACGACAGTGGAAACCGTCTTGACTGACTGTTTTTCGTTTCCTATCCTCGACCGCCCTTCACGAAGCCGTTGAACAAGGAGTAGCACGTGAATCTCGAGTTCAGCGCGGAAGACCAGGCATTTCGAGACGAAGTGCGAGAGTTCCTCGAGCACAACCTGCCGGCCGATCTTCGAAGGGCCGCGCGTCGCACCACGACGGTGTTCGCCGACAAAGACGTGGCCATGCGCTGGCAGCAGATCCTCCTCGAGAAGGGCTGGGCAGTACCGCAATGGCCGGTGGAGCACGGCGGCACCGGATGGACGCCGACTCAGAAGTACATCTTCGGCCAGGAGTGCGCCAAGGCGGGGACGCCGGGGCTCATTCCGCTCGGGCTTCGCATGCTTGCACCGGTGATTTTCAGATATGGGACCGATGCACAGAAGCGCGAGTATCTGCCCAAGATGCTCACGGGCGAACACTACTGGTGCCAGGGTTATTCCGAGCCAGGTTCGGGTTCGGACCTGTCGAGCCTGCGCACCAAGGCGGTGAAGGATGGCGATGACTACATCGTCAACGGCACCAAGATCTGGACCACGCACGCGCAGTTCGCCGACCACATCTTCTGTCTGGTCCGCACCAACGATTCCGGCAAGCCGCAGGCGGGTATCACGTTCCTGCTGATCGACATGGCATCACCCGGCATCAAAATCGAACCCATCTATACGATTGCAGGGGATCATGAGGTCAATCAGGTCTTCTTCGACAACGTGCGTGTGCCGCAATCCAACCGCGTTGGTCCTGAGAACGAAGGCTGGACGGTGGCCAAGTACCTGCTCGAGTTCGAACGTGGCGGCGGCGGGGCTGCGACCCGGTTGCAGGAAGGTCTCAAGGAACTGCGCGCGATCTGCGCCCGTCAGCAGACGGGCGATGGCGCCGCGCTTGTCGATCAGCGCCGCTTTGCCGCGCGCATCGACACGCTGGAGATTCAGATTCGCAGTCTGGAATTCATGGAATTGACGACGCTTGCGCGCGTGTCCAAGGGCGGCTCGCCAGGTGCTGAGTCATCGCTCCTGAAGAACATCGGCGTCGAGATCGGTCAGGCAATGGAGACGATCCTGCTGGAGGCGATCGACTATTACGGTCTGCCGCATGCCAATTTCATTTCGCTCAACGGGCACGATGAGCCGTGGGTCGGCCCGGATCATGCGGAAACGGTGACTGCGCGCTATCTCAACGGCCGCGCGGCATCGATCTTCGGCGGATCAAAGGAAGTGCAGAAGAACATTGTCGCCAAGGTGGTGCTCGGGCTGTGAGCCGGTTCGATTCCGTCAAGGTCGTCGTCACCGGTGCGGCCGATGGCATCGGTCGGGCAACGGCCCGTCTGTTCGAGAGTGAAGGCGCGTCCGTACTTGCATTCGACGTCAATGGCGACGCCCTCGGGCAGCTGGGCGGCCGCATCGCGACCCAGGTGCTCGACGTCACCCGCGAAGATGCCGCCGACACGATTGCAGATGCCGCGGCGTCACAGCTCGGCGGCCTCGATGTGCTGGTGAACAATGCGGGTATCTCTCTGCTTGCGCCCATCGAAGGCCACAGCGACGCCGACTGGCATCGCGTGCTCGGCGTCAATCTGCATGCGGTGTTCAAGATTTCCCGTCGGGCAATTCCGCTGCTCAAGGCGAGCGGTCGCGGTCGCATTCTCAACATCGGCTCGGTGATGTCCGAGCGTTCGAGCGCCGGCATGGCGGCCTACACGGTCTCTAAACACGGTATCGCCGGCCTGACCAAGACACTGGCGCTGGAACTGGGTGCATTCGGAATCACCGCCAACTATGTGCAACCGGGCGCGATCGTTACCGGTATCACCCGCGACATCTTCGCGGCAGATGCCACCTTCAGGAATTTCTGGATCGAAAAGTCGGCCGTCAAGCGCCTGGGCCAGCCGGAGGACATCGCCAATGCACTTGCCTTTCTCGCATCCGACGCCGCAGCGTTCATCACGGGCCACGGGCTGCTCGTCGATGGCGGTGCGCTACAAAGTCCGTGACGGTTTGGAAGCGCCGGGGTAAGGTAGAAAAAAGCAGGATTGACGGTTTTGGGGAGGGATGACTGAACGCACCGGGCGTGATCGCGCTGATGCCAATTGGCGCCGTCGCCGAGGGCGCGACAAGGGCGTGTTCCGTCGATGGCATCGATGTGCTCGTCTGCAATGTGGACGGGCGCTTTTATGCGGTCGAGAACCGGTGCAGCCATGCGGCGACGAAGCTTGCCGGAGGCCGCCTGAAGGGGCACAGCATTTCGTGTCCGCTGCATGGCGCGAAGTTCGATGTGCGCAGCGGCGCGCCACTTGCGGCGCCCGCACGAGCGCCGATCAGGACTTTCGATCTGGTGTTGGAAGGCGGCAAGATCAACTTAATCAAATCAACTTAAGGGGAAGTACATGGACCTGAAACTGAAAGGCAACAAGGCACTCGTCACCGGCGGCACCAAGGGTATTGGCCGGGCGATCGCCGATACCCTGGCGGAAGAAGGCTGCGATGTCGCAATCTGTGCGCGCAACGAAGCCGAGGTCAAGGAAGCCGTAGCGGCGCTGCAGAAGAAGGGCGTCAAGGCCTTCGGCAAGAGCGTTGACATCGGCAAGGGCGATGCACTCAAAGCGTTCGTCGCCGAGGCGGCGAGCGCGCTCGGTGGTCTCGACATCCTGGTGTCGAACGTATCCGGCGGCAACGCCCCCGGTGAACAGGGCTGGCGCAACAACTTCGAATTCGACTTGCTCGGCACGGTGCGTGCGGTAGAAGCTGCGCTGCCGTCGCTCGAGAAGTCCAAGAACGGCAACATCATCATGATCTCCACCACCGCGGCGCTGGAGAAATTCATCTCTGCCGGCCCGTACAACGCCTTGAAGGCGGCGCTGCTCAACTATTCAGGTGCGCTGTCGCAGGATCTGGCGCCGAAGGGCATCCGCGTCAACGCGGTGAGCCCGGGCCCGATCTACGTGGAAGGTGGCGCGTGGGGATTCATCAAGGAAAAGATGACGCCGTTCTATGAGCAGACGCTGGCTCAGATTCCGCTCGGTCGCATGGGCACGGCAGCAGAAGTTGCAGCAACGGTTGCCATGCTGGTGAGCCCGCGCTGCGGCTTCACCACCGGCACCAACGTGGTGGTCGACGGCGGCATCACCAAGCGGATTCAGTACTAGCTCAGCGACCTATGGCCGCGAACCTGAACAAAGGGACAGTTTACTTGTTCAGGTTCGAGGGCCGATCGCTCGACTCGAGTGATTCGACCTGAACAAGTGAAACCGTCCCTGGAGACATCATGAGCGAACATCCTGTCACCAACGTGTACCTGGTCGCCGCCGGGGACTACCACGACATCGACTTTGCGCGGCTGGAACTGCTCAAGCTCCTCGCGGAAGATCCGAGCATTCGCGTGCAGGTGGCCGCCAACTACCACGATCTGGAAGCGATCGGTGACAGCGACGTACTCATCACGTACACCTGCAATCTGGTGCCGAGCGATTCCGAGCAGCGGGCGCTGCGCGACTTCGTCGCCGGCGGCAAGCGCTGGTTCGCGCTACACGGCACCAACTCGATCTTGAAGTTCCTGGCCGATGGCCGGGTCGATGCGCCGGAAACTGCGCCGATTCTGATGGAAACCCTCGGCACCCAGTTCATCGCCCACCCACCGATTGCGCCCTTCAAGGTGCGGGTTGCGGACCCGAACCACGAACTGGTCAAGGGCATCAGCGCGTTCGAGACTGACGATGAACTGTACCTGTGCCGCGTGCACGGCAAGCTGCATCTCCTCCTGGATACGCAGTACAGCGGCCCGGCCAAGGGGTTCGTCGAAGAGCAGTGGAACGACGATGCGCCGCGGCCGGTGTACTACATCCACAAGGTCGGCAAGGGCGAGGTGCTGTATCTGAACCTCGGCCACTGTCGCGGCCACTACGACATGCGCTCATTGGGAATGGCGTACTACCCGGTGGAAGAACGCGGCTCCTGGCGCTTGCCGACCTTCTATGAATTGTTGCGCCGCGGCATTCGCTATTGCGCCGCATCCGCGCGCGGCTGAATCGCCATTTTTCGGCGAATGCCGCCGCGCCCGACCGCTCGCCTTCGCTAACTCGTTGATGTAGTTATTCGTTCGCCGATGGCGCGATCATTGCTTGGTACGCGATGACGTTTGCCGAATCAACCAGCGAGGCCGCCATCATGCTCACGCTCACGCACGTGTCCAAGACCTATGCCAACGGCGTGCAGGCGCTGTGCGACGTGTCATTGAACATTCCCAAGGGGATGTTCGGGCTACTCGGCCCGAACGGCGCGGGCAAGTCGACGCTGATGCGCACGATTGCAACGCTGCAGGATCCGAGCAGCGGTGAAATTTACCTCGACGGTCTCGATGTGCTCGCGAACAAGAATGCGCTGCGCCAGCGGCTCGGTTACCTGCCCCAGGAGTTCGGGGTCTATCCGCGCACCTCTCCGCTCGTGATGCTCGATCACCTGGCCGTGCTCAAGGGAATTGCCAATGCGAAGGAGCGGTCTGCGCTCGTAGAACGGTTGCTGATGCAGACCAATCTGTGGGACGTGCGCAAGAAGAACATCGATACCTTCTCGGGTGGTATGCGGCAGCGATTCGGAATCGCTCAGGCGTTGATCGGTGACCCTGCCCTCATCATCGTGGATGAACCGACTGCGGGGCTCGATCCCGCTGAGCGTCGCCGTTTCCACAACTTGCTCACGCGAATTGGCGAAGACGTGGTGGTCATCCTCTCGACCCACATCGTCGAAGACGTGAGTGATCTATGCACGCGTATGGCGATCATGGGTCAGGGTCGAATTCTGGTCGAAGGTGAACCCGCGCCGCTGGTGGCGCAACTGCGTGGCCGCCTGTGGAAGCAAGTCGTGCCACCCGCGCTCGTGGCGGGGCTTCGCGCCCATGTGCCGGTGGTGTCGACCCGCATGATCGCCGGGCAGACCGAAATCAGGGTCGTCGCGGACGACCGACCGGAGGCAATGGAGCCCGCCGAGCCGACGCTCGAAGACGTCTATTTCGCAACGCTCCGGTCGAACGGCATCGACGCCCTGCTCGAATCCTGAGGTCGAGCGGCGAATATGTTCTACGAAGTATTCAAGTTCGAGTGTCGCTATCAGCTGCGCAGTCCGCTGTTTGGCATCGTCTCGCTCGTATTCGCGCTGCTCGCGTTCCTAGCCATGGCCAGCGAGAACGTCACGGTTGGCGGTGGCACCGACAACCTCAACCTGAATGCGAGCTTTACGATCGTGCAGACCCATTTCGTCTTCAGCATCATCGCGATGTTCGCGGCCGTTGCTTTCGTCGCCACACCGTTCACGCGCGACCATGAACTCAAGTCCTTCGAGATGATCGTTGCGAGCGGGGTATCGCCACGTAGTTTCCTTGCGGGCCGATTCACCGGAGGATTGCTGTTTGCATTGCTGGCAGCGTGCGCGCCGATCGTCGGCACACTCATTGCCACCGCGATGCCGTGGCTCGATCCGCAGCGGATCGCGCCGCTCGATCTCGAGCCGTACCTTTTTTCTGTATGGGGCGTCATGCTGCCGGCGATCTTCATCGTGGGTAGCATCGTGGCGAGCGTCGCCGCGCTGACACGTTCGATGCTCGCGGCGTACACGACGCTCGTTGCATTGATCGTCGGCTGGATCGTAGCGAGCGTGAACACCGACGCCGAGACGATTCGGCTGACCGCGTTGTTCGATCCGTTCGGCTCGATCGCCTTTGGCGAAGTGACGCGATACTGGACCGTGTTCGAAAAGAACACACTGGTGCCGGCGCTGGCCGGTACGCTGCTCACTAATCGAATGATCTGGGTGTCAGTCGCGCTCGTTGCAATTGCGGTGACCACGACGCGATTCCAGTTCACGGCCGGAGAACGCAGCAAGCACGCGAAGGCAGAGCAGGTGACGCATGCGCGCACTGCTCCGGTGTCGAACGTGGTTCTTGCAACGCCCCGCTTCGATCGATGGCTGGCGCTGCGTCAGGTTGCATCTCAGGTCCGCATGGACCTTCTGGGTGTGTTCAAGAGCTTCCCGTTCTACGTGCTGCTGTTCTTCGCGCTGATGAACGTGATCAACGGCTTCGTTGCGGCCGTATCACAGCTGTTCGGAACGCCGCTCATTCCAGTCACGCGCGTCATGCTTTCGTTGATCGAGAGCATGTACACCTTCATGACTGTCCTCATCGTCATCTACTACGCAGGTGAGCTCGTGCATCGCGAGCGACAGCATGGTGTCAGCAACTACGTCGATGCGATGCCATTTGCAAATGGTGTGATGGTGCTCGGCAAGATCATCGCGCTCTGGCTCATTGTCGCCACCGTGCTGATCGTGGGCATGTGCGCGGCGATGGTGGCGCAGTTGCTCAGTGGGTACACGAATCTCGAACCGGGACTCTATCTGTTCGGACTGTTCGTCCATCAGGGTACCTTGCTGTTCCTGTTGGGCGTCGTTGCGGTAGCGGTGCAGGCCGTCGTCGCCAATCGCTTCGTTGGCATGCTCGCCATCGTGGTGCTGTTCTTCGCGACCGGCGCGCTCGATAGCCTAGGCTATGAGCATCCGCTGTATCAGTTTGGAACGCCGGAGTCGCCACTGTCCGACATGAACGGGTGGGGCCACTTCCTGGAACCGATGCTCACGATCGCCGCTTACTGGGCGCTCGTCATGGTGTTGGTCGGAGTCGTTGCACACCTCTTCATGCGCCGCGGCGTTGTGGGGGGTTACAGCGAGCGCTTCGCGGAAGCTCGGCGGCGATTCACACCTGGGATCGGAACCGCATCGACGGCTGCGCTGCTCGGTGCAATCGGCATCGGTGGTTGGATCTTTTACAACACCAACGTGTTGAACCTGTACCGTACTGGCGACGATCTCGAAGCGCTGCAGGCGGCCTACGAGCAGAAATACAAGCAGCACGAATCCATGGCCAGCCCCGAAGCCGTGGACGTCGAAGCCGAAGTCGATATCTTCCCGGAGGAGCGGCGGATCGAGAGTCGGGGACGCGCGGTGTTCGTGAACGTGCATCCCGGCGCGATCGATGAGATCAACGTCGGTGTACCTCGACTGCTACGCGTCAATTCGCTCGTCGTGCCCGACGCGACGCTGCTGTCGAACGATGCGGAACTCGGCTACCGGCGCTATCGGCTCGCGCAACCGCTGTTGCCGGGCGCGCAGATGACTTTGACCTGGGACCTCTCCTGGTTGAATCCCGGTTTCGTGCATGCGCGCAGCAGCACCCGCGTGGTTGAAAACGGCACGTTCGTGAACAACACGGAGATCATGCCGTACGTGGGCTACAGCTCGAATCTTGAGCTGACCGACAACAACACGCGGCGCAAATACGATCTGCCGCCGGTGGAGCGACTGCCGAAGTACGACGCCGCGTCCGAGTTCGCAGCGAGCCAGTTCGGCGTACGCACGCGCACGCAGTTCAAGGCCCGCATCAGCACGGCCGCGGATCAAACGGCGATCGCGCCCGGATACCTGACGCGCGAATGGATCGAGGGTGACAGACGGCTGTTCGACTACGCGATGGACGACGCCATCTGGCCGTTCTTCTCGTTCATGTCGGCGCGCTACGCCGTGGCCCGGGATCGATGGAACGATGTTGCACTCGAGGTGTTCTTTCACCCCGGTCACGCCTTCAATGTAGAGCGCATGCTGCAGGCCTCGAAGGAGTCTCTCGACTATTTCACGCGCGAGTTCAGTCCCTATCAGTACAGGCAGTTCCGGATCATCGAGTTCCCCGCCTATGAACGGTTCGCCCAGGCGTTCCCGAATACGATCCCGTACTCCGAGGCCATCGGGTTCATCGCCGATCTGTCGAAGGACGAGTACATCGACTACGTGTACTACGTCACCGCGCACGAACTGGCTCACCAGTGGTGGGGCCACCAGGTCGTGGGTCGGTACGCTCAGGGCATGACGGTGCTGGTCGAAACACTCGCCCAGTACTCGGCGCTGATGGTGATGGAGCATGCGTACGGGCCGCACAAGATGCGCAGGTTTCTGAAATACGAACTCGACAATTACCTCTCGAACCGTGGCGGCGAACTGATCGAAGAGCTGCCGCTCATGCTGGTGGAGGATCAGCCCTACATTCACTACCGCAAGGGTTCGCTGTCGATGTACGCGCTCAAGGACGCGATCGGGGAAGCCAACGTCAACCTCGCATTGCGGCGCTTTCTGGACAAGTACGCGTTCAAGTCGACACCGTTCCCGCGCTCCGGCGACCTGATCGATGAGTTCCGCGCAGTGGCTGCGCCGGAACGTCAGCAGCTCATCACCGATCTGTTCGAGAGGATCGTGTTGTGGGATCTGAAAGTGACCGAGGCCACGACCGAGTATCTGGGCGACGGTCGAACGCGGGTGGCGCTGACTGTTGATGCCAAGCAATTCGAAGCCGACGGGGCAGGGCGGGAGACGGAAGTACCCATGGACTCGGCAATCGACATCGGGGTGTTTCCGGAAGGCAGTGGCGCACGGGGCGATGACGACTTGCCGGAGCCGTTGTACTTCGGCCGTCATCAGATCAGGTCTGGCGAAAACGCGATTGCCGTGACCGTCGATGGACTGCCGGCGCGCGTCGGCGTCGATCCTTACAGCAAGCGGATCGATCGCAACCCTGACGACAATCTGCGCTCGGTTGCGCGGTGACTGTATTCGGTCAGCGTGACTACGGCGTGCGCTTCGACTGGGGCTTGCAGGGACTCGGCGCGATAGCGCCTGGCGCGCAGGCGATTGTCCTGGTGGACGTTCTGTCGTTTACCACCAGTGTCGATATCGCCGTCGGTCGTGGCGCCACGGTGTATCCATGCGGTTGGCGTGATGGCAGTGCGGCCGAGATCGCAGCATGCATGGGTGGGGTCGTCGCAACCTTGTCGCCGTCTACACTGCTCGAGGTTGCCGTGGGCGCGCGCCTGGTGGTGGAATCAGAGAACGGTTCCGCACTGGCGCATGCGGCGAGTGCACGCATACCAGTCTATGCGGCATGCCTGCGCAACGCCGCGGCGGTTGCCCATGCGGTGCGCGGGTTCGAAACCATTGCGGTCGTTGCCGCCGGTGAGCGGTGGCCCGAC
>JBGSQB010000114.1:0-4464 GCA_041738285.1 Pseudomonadales bacterium
AATCCCCTGCGGGCGCCATGTGTTCCGACGGGTCGCCCTGGCGGTTCTATTTCCGTCCGGGCACCAGCGCAAACGTCGCCATCTACTTTCAGGGTGGCGGCGGCTGCTGGAACGCGCAGATGTGCGACCCGCTCGCCCAACCCACGTACGACGCAACAGTGACCGCCGCAGACCATCCCGCATCCAGCTCGGGTTTGCTGGACTTCAGTCGCACCGACAATCCGGTTCGTGACTGGAACGTCCTGTTCGTCCCTTACTGCACGGCCGACGTACACACCGGGAATCGCACCGCGGAATACCGTCGCGCCGACGGAAGCGCGTTCACGATCAACCACCACGGGCAGGCGAACACACGCGCCGCGCTCGATTGGCTCACCGCGCGCCTGATCGCCCAAGGCGTCGTGCCCCAGACGATCCTATTGAGTGGCGAAAGCGCCGGCGCCATCGCGGCGGCCTATTGGGGTATCGAAGTGAACGATCGGTTCCAGTCCGCGCAGCTCATCGTGATCGGTGATGCCGCCGGTGGCTATCGCACACTTGCAGTCAACGCGGCGCTCGCGCAGTGGAACGCGCTCGAAAGCCTGCCTGCATCGGTGCCTGCTTTTGCCGACCGTGGCGCGATCTACTTCGAGACGTTTTACCTCGGCGTGTCACAACGAGTGCCGACCGCGCGCCTCGCGCAGATGAACTTCAGCGACGATGCGGTGCAGCGTCAATTCCGCGAGTATCTGCGCTCGCCGGTCGAGGTGCTCACCAAGGATCTCACCTGCAACCTCAACGAGATCCGTCGCGACGCGCCGGGCTTTCACAGCTACATCTATCCCGGCACTGAGCACGTGATGTTGCGTACCAATGCGTTCTATACCACCGCGTGTGAGGGCCATCGCCTGGTGCGCTGGGTTGACGATATCCTGCACGGTCGTCGTGTCGAAAACCACTGGTGCGACGGATCCACCGCGCCGTTTTCGAACGTTCACGTGCCCCGGCTTTGAACATCGATTGGAGAAAAATGATGAAGTTGAATGCAACCATGCTCATGTCGTGCCTCGTGGCACTAACGCTGGCACCGCCCGCCACTGCGCTGGAGGTCGGCGATGCGGCGCCCGACTTCAGCCTCGAAGGCAGCGATGGCAACACCTATCGGCTGGCGGATTTCAAGGATCGTCAGGCGGTCGTCATTGCATGGTTTCCGAAGGCCTATACCAGCGGTTGCACGATCGAGTGCAAGTCGCTGGCAGACAACGGCCATCTGATCCGCAAATACGACGTCACGTATTTCATGGCGAGCGTCGATCCACTGGTCGATAACATCGGATTCGCGAAGGAACAAGGAGCGGACTTCCCGCTGCTGTCCGATCCCACCAAGGAAGCCGCACGTGCCTACGGCGTGCTCAACCCCATGGGATATGCGAGCCGCCACACCATCTACATCGGCAAGGATGGCCGGGTGCTCGCCGTCGACAAGCAGGTTCGACCGGCAACCTCGGCGGAAGACATCGCCGCCAGACTCGGTGAACTCGCAATCGACCCGCGCGCGCCATGACCGCAGCGAAAGGGAAGTCCAAGCGTCGCAGCCCCGCGCGTGCAGTTCGTTACGTCTATGCATTTGGTAAGCGCACCGACGGCGGCGCCAACCTCAAGAATCTGCTCGGCGGCAAGGGTGCAAACCTGGCAGAAATGGCCGCAATGGGCTTGCCGGTTCCCCCTGGATTCACCATCAGCACTGATGTGTGTACCTATTTTTACGCGCACCAGCGCAAGTACCCCGGTACGCTGCACGCTTCGGTAAAGCGTGCGCTTGCGTCGGTCGAGTCGCAGCAAGGCAAGCGCTTCGGCGATGCCGCCAATCCACTGCTCTTCTCGGTGCGCTCCGGGGCACGCGAATCGATGCCCGGGATGATGGATACGATTCTCAATCTGGGCCTCAACGACGAAACCGTAGAGGGGCTGGCCGCACGGTCCGGCAATCCACGATTCGCCTACGACTGCTATCGACGGTTCATTCACATGTATGGCGACGTGGTGATGGGCGTGCAGGCACACACCGAAGAGTCGGCAGACCCGTTTGACGAAGCCCTGCATCAACTCAAACACGAGCGCCGCGTGCGCGACGACCGCGAGTTGACCGAGGATGATCTGAGAGACCTCGTGCGTCGCTTCAAGGACATCATCAAGCGACGTACCCGGTCGCAGTTTCCGCAGGACGTGCACGAACAGCTGTGGGGTGCGATCGGCGCCGTGTTCGGTTCCTGGAAGAACGAGCGCGCGATCATCTATCGGCAACGCTACGGCATACCCGCCGAGTGGGGCACGGCGGTGAACGTTCAGGCCATGGTGTTTGGCAACCTCGGCGAAGACAGCGCAACCGGCGTTGCGTTCACACGCGACCCTGCGACCGGGGAAAAGATGTTCTATGGCGAGTACCTGATCAACGCCCAGGGCGAGGACGTCGTCGCCGGCGTGCGGACGCCCAAACAGATCGTGGAGATGCGCGAGGAGTTGCCGAAGAGCTATCGCGAGCTGGAGTCGGTGCGCAACAAACTCGAACGCCACTTCCGCGACATGCAGGATTTCGAGTTCACCATCGAAGACGGCGCGCTGTTCATCCTGCAGACGCGCAACGGCAAACGCACTGGCCTTGCCGCCGTGCGGATCGCGGTCGAGATGACTCGCGAGCGGTTGATGGATCAGCGCACCGCGCTGCTGAAGATTCCCGCGGAGTCGATTGACTCTCTATTGGTGCCCGTGTTCGACCCACGCGCCCAGAAGGCGGCTAAGGTCATCGGCCGTGGACTGCCCGCCGGTCCGGGCGCAGCCTCGGGACAGATCGTATTCACGGCAGCCGCGGCCGAGATCGAATCGCGGCGCGGCAACCGTGTCGTACTGTGTCGCATGGAAACCTCGCCCGACGATCTGAAGGGCATGCTGTTCTCTCAAGGTGTGCTGACATCGCGCGGCGGTGTGTCGTCTCACGCGGCACTGGTTGCCCGACAGCTGGGCAAGGTCTGCGTCTGCGGCGCGACCGAGGTCCACATCGACTACGAACGCAAGACGCTGTCATGCGACGGCGTGGTATTGAAGGAAGGCGACTACATCTCGATCAACGGCTCCACCGGCGAGATCTATCGCGGACTGCTCGACAGCGCCGACTCCGAGGTCAAGCGTGTACTGGAAGGCAAACTGAATCCGGCCAAGAGCTACACCTTTCAACTGTTCGAGACCGTCATGGGCTGGGCCGACAAGCACCGGCGCATGAATGTGCGCACCAACGCCGACACGCCAGCGATGGCGCGTCAGGCGGTCGCCTACGGCGCCGAGGGCATTGGCCTGTGTCGCACAGAGCACATGTTCTTCGACGGCGATCGCATCGACACCATGCGCCAGATGATCCTGGCCGCCGATGAGGTGCAGCGTCGCGCCGCGCTCAATCGCCTGCTGCCGTTTCAGCGCAAAGATTTCGTGGGACTGTTCAAGGCCATGGCAGGCAAGCCGGTCACTATTCGACTGCTCGACCCACCGCTGCACGAGTTCCTGCCCCAGGACGACGCGATCCGTCGTCAACTGGCCGCCAAGCTCGGCGTCTCACTCGAATTCGTCATCGATCGCATCAAGGCGCTGCACGAAGAAAATCCGATGCTCGGCTGCCGCGGCTGCCGGCTCGGCATTCTGTATCCTGAGATTACCGAGATGCAGTCGCGCGCCATCTTTCAGGCGGCAGTCAAAGTGGCTGGCGGCAAGCACCCGATCAAGGTGCAACCCGAAATCATGGTGCCGCTGGTGGGATTCAAAGCGGAACTTGCCGATCAGATCGCAATCGTGCGGCGCGTCGCCGAAGAAGTGATGAGCGATGCCGGGATCGAGGTGTCCTACCGGGTCGGCACGATGATCGAGGTGCCGCGCGCCGCGATCACGGCGGATGAAATCGCCGAAGTCGCCGAGTTCTTCAGCTTCGGCACCAACGATCTCACCCAGACGACCCTCGGCCTCAGCCGCGACGACATGGGATCGTTCTTCGAGAAATACCGGCAGAAAGAGATCTACGCCAGCAACCCCTTTGCGAGCATCGATCGCGAAGGCGTGGGCCGCCTCATCACCTTTGCCGCGGAACGCGGCCGTAGTACGCGCGCAGGACTGAAGCTCGGCATCTGCGGCGAACACGCCGGCGATCCGCAGTCGGTCGAGTTCTGCCACCACGCCGGACTCGACTACGTCAGCTGCTCGCCACCGCGGGTGCCAATTGCCCGTCTGGCCGCGGCGCAGGCGGCGCTGCGCAATCGCGGTGACGAGGTGGAAAGCTGAACTGGGGACAGTTTCACTTGTTCAGGTTCCGAAGGCAGGAGAGCTGGGACAGTTTGCTTGTTCAGGTTCTGAGAGCAGGAGAGCCGGGACAGTTTACTTGTTCAGGTTCTGAGAGCAGGAGAGCCGGGACAGTTTACTTGTTCAGGTTCTGAGAGCAGGAGAGCT
>JBGSQB010000138.1:0-5522 GCA_041738285.1 Pseudomonadales bacterium
CTACAAGGCGGCGCGCGAGCTGCTGCAGCTCGGTCGCAAGGCACGGCAGGGGCGAGGTGTTCCCGACGAGGTCAAGATCGCGCCGCCCGACGCGCGGCCCGAAGAGCGGTTCAACGCGGGCGACATTCTCGAAGCCATCGGCCAAGTCGAGCATGAGCTGGGCGATGCGCCTCTTACCGACACCCGTCTGAAGCCGCGGCTGTTGCAGGCCCTGAAGCAGCGGCACGGCGATCAGAAGGCCTTCGGGGAACAGGAACTCGACACCCTCAATGTGATGGAGGGTCTGGTCGACTCCCTCGAGCAGGACACGTTCGTCACCGAAGGCGTGCGTGACTGGATCAAGCGACTCGAGATCACGCTGAACAAGCTCGCAACCAAAGACCCCGAGTTTCTCGATCACGAACCGCAGAATCCGCACTCCGCAGTGCAGGTCTTGAACCAGCTGGCGCGTATCGGCAACGCGCGCGACGTTCGCTTCGGTATCGATCGTGATGTTGGTCGGCGAGTCGATGAATTGCTCGAGCGCGTGGTCAAGGAGTACGACAAGAACCCGAAGGTGTTCGAGCACATCCTCGATGAGTTGAATCCGCTGGTCGATCGTCAGGCCAAGGCCTTCCGCGGCAACATCGAGCGCACCGTGCGCACGAGCGAAGGCCAGCAGAAGCTCGCGCGTGCCCGCCGCGCTGTGCTCGGGGCCCTCGAGCCGCGGTTGGGCGGTAAGGAAGTGCCGGACCTTCTACTCAATCTTCTCAATCCGGGCTGGCGCAACCTGCTCGTCCATACCTACCTGCGCCATGGCCGCGACAGCAACGAATGGCGCGACGCATTGGCGACGGCCGACGAACTGCAAGCGCAGTTGAGCGGTGAATCCACCCCCGAAAGCCCGGGCTACATCGAGCCCGAGGTGTTGCTCAAGCGCGTCGTCGCGGGTCTCAACAGCATCTCCTTCGAGCCCGGTCGGCGCACGCCCCTGATCATGGGTCTGTCTGACGCGCTCATCGGCGATACCACTGGCCGCAAGGCGAAGGTCAAGCGCCGAGCCGTGGAACCCGAAGCCGCGCCGGATGCGCTCGGCCTGAAGGGCCTGCTGCCGGATACGGATCCGAAGATCAAGACCGACGATGACAAGGTCCGGTCGGTGTGGAGCAAAGCGCTCGATCGCGTGCGTCGTCTATCCGTTGGCGACTGGATCGCGATGACCGATGAAGACGGCCGGCCGCTGATTCTGTCGATAGCTTTTGTCGGTGATGACTATGGATCGTTTGTACTGGTCAATCGCAAAGGCATCAAGGCTAAGGAGCTCGAGCTGAAGGAAATGGCCGATGGCCTGCACGAAGGCCGCATCACCATTCTGGACGACGTCGATCTGCCGCTGATGGAGCGGGCATCGCAGCGAATGTTGCAGAACATGCACAACAGGCTCACCTATCAGGCGAGCCACGACGAACTGACGGATCTGCTCAATCGCAAGGAATTCGAGCGCGCGCTGAGCGATGCAATCGAGGTCTCCAAGGCGACCGGAAAGCAGCACATGCTCGCTTACGTCGATCTCGATCAATTCAAGATCGTCAACAACACGAGCGGTCACACAGCGGGCGATGAACTGCTCAAGCTCGTCGGCAAACGCATTGCAGCCGGCGTGACGGTTGAAGGCGCGAGAGTAGCCCGACTCGGCGGTGATGAGTTCGGCGTGCTCGTCAGCGACATTGAAACCGAGGCCGCGCGCGATCTGGCTGAGTCCCTCTTGGGCCTGGTGCGCGAGCAGCGATTCGATTGGGAAGGCCGCCACTACGCGTTGTCGGCGAGCCTTGGCCTGGTATTCGTCGACGAAGCAACCGAGAACGCCGACTCTGCCATGCGGTCAGCGGACGAAGCCTGCTATGCCGCCAAGGATGCCGGCCGCAACCGTGTGCAGGAGTACGAACTTGGGGACGCGCGCATGATACGCCGTCGTGGCGTCATGGAGTGGGTCACTCAACTCGACGCCGCAATGGATGACGATCGCCTGATTCTGAACTGCCAGCGCATCATGCCGATCGTCAACGGCGAGAACGGCAACGGCGCTGTCCATTTCGAGATACTGCTGACGATGGCAGACGAACTCGGTGATCCGATGCCGCCATCGGAATTCATTCTTGCGGCAGAAACCTACAACCGCGTCACCTTGGTCGATCGCTGGGTCATCGAAAACGTCCTGCGCTGGATGGCCGAACACCGCGCCGAGCTCGATGTGCTCGGCGCGTTCTCGATCAACGTCTCAGGCCACTCGGTGAACGATGAGACCTTCGCTGACTTCGTGCTCGAGCAGTTTTCTCGTACTCAGGCGCCGACCAGCAAAGTGTGCTTCGAGATCACAGAAACCGCGGCCATCGCGAACCTCGACAATGCGCGCGACTTCATGAATCGAATGAAGATCATCGGCTGTCGCTTCGCGCTGGACGACTTCGGCACGGGCCTTTCGTCTTACTCGTACCTGCGTAACCTGCCGGTGGACTACGTCAAGATCGATGGTGTGTTCGTCAAGCACATGGACACGAGCCCCGACGACTATGCGGTGGTGCGCTCGATCAATGACATCGGACATTACCTCGGCAAGAAGACCATCGCCGAGTATGTGGAAAACGACGCGATCTTAGGCAAGTTGCGCGAGATCGGCGTCGACTACGCCCAGGGCTATGGCATCGAGAAGCCCCAGCGGCTGGCGGATCTGCGCATTTCCTAGCGCGGATCGCACCGATTCGCGTAGCGGTCAGGCTAGCCCTTCGCCTGCGGCCCTACGAGCAGGAACTCCAGCAAAGCCTTTTGTGAGTGCAGCCGGTTGCCGGCTTCCTGCCAGACGACCGAGCGCTTGTCCTCCAGCATGTCGTTGCTGACTTCCTCGCCGCGATGCGCGGGCAGGCAGTGCATGAACAGTGCATCCCGCTTTGCGTAGTCCATGAGTTTTGGTGAGACCTGGTAGCCCTCGAAACGACGCAGTCTCTCCGCTTGCTGCTCCTCATGGCCCATTGACGACCACACGTCGGTGATGACGAGGTCGGCATTTGTCGCTGCCTCGCGTGGCGTTTCCACGAGACTCGCTGCATTTGTACTCGCGAGAATATCGGGCGCCGGCGTGAAACCCTCGGGACAGGCGATGCGGAGTTTGAAATCAAACTGTTTGGCGGCATTGATGTAGGAGTGACACATGTTGTAGCCGTCACCGATGAAGGCAACTGTCTTACCTTCGATCGATCCACGGTGCTCGACGAACGTTTGGACATCTGCCAGCAATTGGCACGGATGAAACCTTGCCGTCATCGCATTGATGACGGGCACGCTCGATGCGCGCGCAAATGTCTCTACGCCGCTCTGTTCGAGTGTCCGCAACACCACGCCATCCACCATGCCCGACAGCACACGCGCAGTGTCCTCGATGGGCTCGCCGCGTCCGAGTTGGGTGTCGTCCGGCGCAAGGAAGATCGCATGGCCGCCGAGCTGCTGCATGCCAGCCTCGAAGGCGACGCGGGTGCGCGTCGACGACATACTGAACACCATCGCGATCGTTCGAGATGCAAGCGGCGCATACGGCACACGGTCCGCGCGCATGCGCTTGAGCTCGATGGCACGCGCGATCAACCCGCGCAGCTCGTCTGGCGTGCAGTCGAGTAGAGAGAGAAAGTGGCGCGTCATCACGCCTGCTCGTCGAGCCCGCGAATCAGTTCGCAGACGCGATCGACCATTTCGTCGGCCTGGGCATCGGTCATGATCAGCGGTGGCAGCAGGCGAACGACGCGTTCGTGCGTGACATTTATCAGGAGCCCGCTTGTCAGCGCGGACTTCACCAGTGACGTGCATGGCTGCGCCAACTCGATTCCCAGCATGAGCCCCTTGCCTCGGATGTCGACCACGCGGTTGTCGCCTTCCAGCGCATTGCGAAAGCGCGAGAGGATTCGGTCACCGAGCGTGCCGGCGCGTGCAATCAGGCCGTCGTTCTCGAGCGCGTCGAGTACAGCAAGTGCTGTGCTGCACGCGATCGGGTTGCCACCGAATGTCGAACCATGATTGCCCGGCTTGAACGTCGTGGCCGCTGTGCCGCGCGCGAGGCACGCGCCAATCGGCACGCCATTGCCGAGACCTTTGGCGGTTGTGACCACGTCCGGCAGAATACCCTCGTGCTGGTAGGCGAAGAAGCGGCCGGTGCGACCGTTTCCGGTCTGCACTTCGTCGAGCATGAGCAGCCAGCCACGGGCGTCGCAGATGCGGCGCAGTTCGCTGAGGTATCCGGGATCTGGCACGATGATGCCGGCTTCGCCGAGTATGGGTTCGACCAGAATCGCGACCACATCGTCGTTGTTGGCTGCGATCGTTTCGATCGCTTCCACATCGTTATACGGCGCGCGCACGAATCCGGTGAGCAGTGGTTCGAATCCGGCCTGCACTTTGCGGCTGCCCGTCGCGGTGAGCGTCGCCATCGTTCGGCCGTGGAACGAACTTTCGACCACGATGATGTGGGGAATCTTGACCTCTTTTTCGTGGCCGTACAGACGCGCGATCTTGATCGCAGCCTCGTTTGCTTCGGCACCAGAGTTGCCGAAAAAGACCTTCTCCATGCCCGACAGACGTACGAGGCGGGTGGCCAGCTCCTCCTGGGCGCGAATCTGGTACAGATTCGACGTGTGCAACAGGCGCGATGCCTGCCGTGAAATCGCGGCGGTGACGCGTGGGTGCGCATGGCCAAGACCGGTAACGGCGATCCCGGCGAGCGCGTCGAAGTATCTGTTACCCTCTTCATCGAAGAGGTGAACGCCTTCGCCATGGGTGAAGGTCACCGGCAAACGCGCGTAGGTGTTCATGATGTTGGTCACGACCGTTACCCCGATTCGAAGTCCCAAAACGACAAAAGGCAGCGCGGGCTGCCTCGGAACGAAGGCGGAATACTAGTCCAGCGATATGGGTAGTTCAACTGCGAATCCCGCGGATTTCGATGGCGTCGAGATGGCGTTGTTCGCCAATCGCGTGCAGTCGATCTGCGATGAAATGGGGGCGGTGCTGAAACGCGCGGCGTTTTCGCCGAACATCAAGGATCGATTGGACTTCTCTTGCGCGCTGTTCGACGTCGACGGTGGGCTGTTCGCCCAGGCCGCGCACATTCCCGTGCACCTGGGCAGCATGGCGTTCGCCATGGCTGATGTCGTCAGACGTTTCGATTGGCGCGCGGGTGACGTCGTGCTGCTGAACGACCCGTTCCTCGGCGGTACGCACCTGCCGGACGTCACGGCCATTGTGCCGGTATTCACGAGCGACGCGCACGTGGGCTTTGCGGCAACGCGCGCCCATCATGCCCACATCGGCTCGGAGCGGCCGGGGTCGATGCCGGTATCGAGGCATCTCGAAGAAGAGGGCATCGTGATCGCGCCGATGCTAGCGCGCCGGGATGGCGAGTTCACGGCGGCGGCGCGTGCGCTGTTCGATGGTCTGACCGGGCGCGACCATGCGAATTCCGCCGCCTACGCGGCAGACGGAGATCTGGCCGACTTCTTTGC
>JBGSQB010000156.1:0-17530 GCA_041738285.1 Pseudomonadales bacterium
GCGCTTCGAGGTGACGGTGCCGGATGGCCCGGCCACCGGCCTGCTCGATCCGATGCCATCAGGCGTCGTCGTCCACCGCGGTGAACCGGCCATGCGTCTGATCGTCAGCGGCCGTGCGGGTGTCGTTGAGTTCAGCAGCGCGCGCCCAGCGGGATTCCGTTTCTGATCAGCTGGCGTTTTGCCTATAGTACGGCTCGATCAGGTTTCAGATCGGGGAGGTAACGATGTACCGAGAACTCAAAGAAGCGTGGCAGGAATTGACCGCCGACGGCGCCCAATTCGAAATCCGGACGCAGACCGTCCGCGGCGTGCCAATCAAGACTTACGCCAACGCGCCGGCCAGCCTGCGCGACGTGTGGCTCGCTTCCAGCGCGTTTGCCGAGCGCGAGTACATGGTGTTCCGCGATGAGCGCTACACCTACGCACGAACCCATTCCGAAGTCGCCGCAGTCGCCAACTGGCTGATCGCACAAGGCGTCAAGTCTGGCGATCGCGTTGCCATCGCCATGCGTAACTACCCCGAATGGCTGACGGCCTACTGGGCGACGGTTTCGATCGGTGCGGTGGTGGTTGGCATGAACGCCTGGTGGGTCGGCGCAGAAATGGTGTATGGCCTCAACGATTCCAAACCGAAAGTGCTGATTGGCGACGCGGAGCGGCTGAATCGCGCGCTCGAACATCGCACCGAGATCCCGTCGATGATCATGGTCGGCGTGCGCTTCGATGACGAGTTGCCCCATGGCGTGGTGCCATGGTCGGCGCTGATCAAGACGGGTGGCGCGCTTCCAGCGGCCACCATCGATCCCGATTCCGACGCCTGCATCTTCTACACGTCCGGCACCACCGGGCATCCCAAAGGCGCACAGCTCACCCACCGCGGCTGTGTGTCAAACATCATGAGCCTTGCATTCGCCGGGGCAGTCACCAGCGCTGCGATGCAGCGCGCGAAGGGCATCGCGCCGGAGGTACCTGCCAATCCCGCATCGCTCGTCACCACCCCGCTGTTCCACGTCACGGCCAATAACTGCGTTGCCCACGGCAGCACGCTCACGGGCGCGAAGCTCGTGTTCATGTACAAATGGGATGCGGGCGAAGCGCTGCGCCTGATCGAAGAGGAAAAGATCACCGGAATGACCGGCGTGCCAACGATGGCGCGCGAAGTCATCTCCCACCCCGACTTCGCCAAACGAGATACTTCGAGCCTGCGCTCCCTCGGCGGTGGCGGCGCTCAGCTACAGCCCGACCTGGTCGGCAAGATCGACGCCGCTGTGAAGACCGCGCGTCCCAACACCGGTTACGGCATGACCGAGACCTGCGGCATCATCACCTCGATCTCGGCCGACTTCTTCGTCGATCGACCCGAAAGCGCCGGGCCCGCCATGCCTGTGTACGAGGTCAAATGTGTGGATGGCGGCGGCAACGCAGTGCCGCAGGGGCAGGTCGGTGAGTTGTGGGTGCGGGGCGGCCACGTCATTCGCGGCTATCTGAACCGCCCCGATGCAACCGCAGAGACCATTACCGACGGATGGCTGCACACAGGCGACGTCGCGCGCCTCGATGAGGACGGGTTCATCTACATCGTCGACCGCGTCAAGGACATGGTGCTGCGCGGCGGCGAGAACGTGTACTGCGCCGAGGTCGAAACGGCCCTGTTCGCCCATCCGGATGTCGCCGAGTGCACGGTGTTCGGCGTGCCCGACGACCGCCTGGGCGAAGAAGTCGGTGCAGCGGTCTACCTCAAACCCGGGACGAAGACGACGACCGACGACTTGCGAAATTTCTGCGCCAGTCGCATCTCCAAGCACAAAGTGCCGCGCTACATCTGGTTCGTACCGGATTCCCTGCCGCGCAATGCGAACGGCAAGTTCCTCAAACGCGAGCTGCGCGACAAACTCAAAGTGGCCGACGCCCGATAGCCGTTCCGTTCATGTCAGAAACGGCTTGCACCCCGTTCGTTCCAGAATGGGGTCGAGCGCCATGCGATCCCGCACCACCGCATACTTGCCGCGCAACACCTTCAGGGACTTGGCGTGGTATTTCTGCGGCGGCTGCGTATACGCTTTGCCACCCAACAGCACCGTAAACACATCGCGTCCTTCGTCCAGCGCGAGGGCGTTCGCATGGCTCCAAGGCAAAAAGTAGTGGCCAACAATTTCGATGAGGGGCTCGAGCGTACCGCGCAGAGTGCCCCAATCCTCGAAGTGCCCATCGTTGCGCGGTTCCAGCATGCGATGGCACCAGTCGAGCACGTGTCCGGCACGTGCGCGCATGATTCCGCCGCAGGTCGGATCGATCGAACACTCGTACAGCTGCGCGGCAAGGCCGAAATCACCGAATGCGGGTCGCGCACCGAACAGATAACGTCGAGTACCGAGGTGTGACTGGAGAACATCGAGGAGCGACTCGAAGTAGCCGCGGATGAGAGGTGCAGTGGCTGCGCTCGAACCGACGAAGTGGCCGCGGCTGGTCATCCGTTCCCGCACCATCTTGGCCATGTTGTCGATGGTCGCGTCATCCACCCCCGGCGCCATCGACCGCGCCAGAATCTGCGACGTTGCCAGTTGATCGACTTCCGCCCACCAGCGATGGTGGAACATGAGCTTATTGCCCCATTCGTCGCCGAACTCCTCGATCAGCACCGATAGAAAGTCGAGCGCAGGGTCTTCAGGGTGCGTGGTCGGCTTCGGGAACTTCTGATCAAAGAACTCCATGATGGGCGTGGAATCCTGCAGGCCCTGATCATCAGGTGTCGCAACCGTCGGCACGAGCGGCAGTTTCGCGTACTTCTTGAATTCCGCCTCGTTATCGGCGCGGCGAAGCATCCACCGATGCGGCACACCCTTGTAGCGGCAGTACGACCGTACCTTGATCGAATAAGGTGACATCTCGGAACCGAATATGCGGTACTGGTCTTTCATGGTTGAGCCTCGTGTACGTATTGCTCGACGATGGGCGCGAGCTCCTTCGGTGCGGCGCCGTGCAGGATCACGCCGTCACAACCGAGATCGAATTGTTCACGGATGTTGGCGACGCATTGAGCAGGCGACCCCGTGGCCGCCGGCTCGAGCCACGCGGACGGGATGACCTTGGCGATCTTCTCCAACTGCTCCGTGGTCGCAATCTGATCGATCGCACCGCGCATGCCGCTCACCGTCGGATCGTCGCGAAATCGCTGCAGATCCTTCGGATCCCAACGATTGGTACGCACCATGAGGTCGCCATACGCCTGCAGATAGGTCGCCATCCGGCCCACGGTTTTCTTCAGTCGCAAGGGGTAAGGAAGATGATCACCGATCGTAGCAAAGCACGACCAGACGCGTACCGCCGCCGGGTCCCGACCGGCGCGATCGGCCGCCTGTTTGACTGACGCAACACAGCGCGATGTGGTCTCGTTGGTGAAGAACGTGTGCAACACGACCGCGTCGAACGCGCGACCACCCAAGGCAAGCGAGTTCGGACCGAATGCGGTCAGCGTCAGTGGAATGTCGAAATCGAACTTCGGGTCCAATCGGAGCATGGGAAAGCGGCCAGCAGGGCCGTCGTGGTCCAACACTGTCTCACCGCGCCAGAGCCTTCGCATGATGCCCGCGAAGTCCTCCATCGAGGCAGTGGTGATTCGCGGCAGACCGTAGGCGCCAAACATGGCGTCGATACCGCGGCCGAGCCCAAGTGAGAAGCGCCCGCCCGTCAACGTGTGCATGGTGGTGGCGTACGATGCGGTCACGAGCGGATGGCGCGTATTCTGATTCGTGGCAGCGGTCGCGATATGAATCCGCTCCGACACGGCGCCCACGGCACCGGAGAGCGTCGCTGCTTCCTTGATGTTGAAGCGCTCCGAGATGAAACACGTACCGAGCCCCATGCGCTCCGCGTCGCGCACTTCGGCGATGAGATCGCGCGGGGAATTCGGTGCACCGGCCAGGGTATAGAACCCGAGCTCATCGAGTACTTTCGTCATAGGGTCCTCCTGCCCGCAAGCTTGTCACCGGTGGTCCCTGGAATCCAATCGCGGCGATACCCATTTGCGCGTCGCGGTCCGCTAGAATCGGATCTTTCGCTCTATTCGGAGTCCGCATGCCCACCGTCGCCAACAGCCATCTACGCCCGATCACCGATGCCGATGCGGCCATCAAGGCTGCACTGGAAGAGGCCCATGTGCCATCGTTGATGATGGCTCTGGTGCACCTGACCGGCGATACATCGATTCTTCACAGCGATATTCAGCTCGATCGCGATTTCTTCGCCGACCCACAGGGCGGCATTCCACCGGCACAACAAGCGCACGTGCGCGAACTGGCATTCAACGCCCTGCGCGCGCATCGAGACGCCGGCAACCCATCCCTGGCTTCGCCCAACGCAAAGCAGCTGGCAGAGATGATGCAATTCCTGATCGGCGACGCTGCGACCGGCGATTACATCGAGTTTCTGTCATCGGAACTCGCCATGGATGGCCGCGATTCGTACGCGAGCAGCGTCATGGATGCAGTGCCTGCGGCAAAGCGAAAGGGCTTTCACGTGCTCGTGATCGGCGCCGGCATGTCGGGGCTCTTGGCTGCGATCCGGCTCAAGGAAGCAGGCATCGACTTCACGGTGGTCGACAAGAACGCAAACGTGGGCGGCACGTGGTTCGAGAACACCTATCCCGGTTGCCGGGTGGACTCACCGAATCACACGTACTCCTATTCGTTCGCGCCGAAAGACTGGCCCCAGCATTTCTCCGAGCAAAAGGTACTGCTCGACTACTTCGATGGGGTTGCCAATCAGTATGGCCTGCGCGATCGCATCCGCTTCGAAACCGAAGTCAAAGTGGCCCGCTACGACGAAGACAGCAATGAGTGGCGCGTGGAGTTGCAGACCAACGGTCGCACCGAGACGGTTCGAGCGAACGCGGTGATCAGCGCGGTCGGCCAGCTGAATCGGCCGCGCTATCCGGATCTGCCCGGTCGCGACACATTCAATGGGCCTTCGTTCCATTCGTCCCGTTGGCAGCACGACGTCAGTCTCACTGGCAAACGTGTGGGCGTCATCGGCACCGGTGCAAGCGCATTCCAGTTCGTACCGATCATTGCCAAGGAAGCGGCGCAGGTAACGATCTTCCAGCGCACACCGCCCTGGGTGAGTCCGCGCGAAGAGTACTTTCAGTTCATCCCCGACGCCAAGCACTGGCTACTCAATCACGTGCCGTTCTACGCGAAGTGGTACCGCTTCTGGATGTTCTGGCGCACGTCGGAGGGCTTACTAGGCTCCGTCTCCCTCGATCCGAGCTGGAATGAGCAGGCGCACTCGACGTCCGCGGCAAACGATGCCTTGCGCCAGTTGCTCACCGCCTGGATTACGGAAGTCGTTGGCGATGACAAGGAACTACTGGCCAAGACCATCCCGAATTACCCGCCCGCCGGCAAACGCATGCTGGTGGACGATGGCACGTGGTTGCGCGCGCTCAAGCGCGACAACGTCCAGGTCACGACCGATCCGATCACTGCGATCATGGCCAGCGGCATCACCACGAAGAACGCTGCCCACGACTTCGACGTAATCATCTATGGCACCGGTTTTCAGGCGAGCAACTTCTTAACGCCCATGCGGGTATTCGGTAAGGGCGGCCGAGAGCTGCACGAGCAATGGGACGGCGATGCACGGGCGTATCTCGGCATCACCATTCCAAACTTCCCCAACTTCTTCTGTATGTATGGGCCCAACACGAACATCGTCGTCAACGGCAGCATCATCTTCTTCTCCGAGTGCGAAATGCGCTACATCATGGGCTGCATTGCGCTGCTCATGAGTCACGGCAAGCAAGCGATGGATTGCAAGAAGAACGTTCACGATGCGTATAACGCGCGCATCGATTCGGGGAACGAGCGCATGGCATGGGGATCGCCCCATGTCAGCAGCTGGTACAAGAACAAGAAGGGGCGCGTGACGCAGAACTGGCCGTTCACACTGCTCGAGTTCTGGGATCAGACTCGAGCGCCGAATCCGGAGGACTACTCATTCAGCTGATGTGATCGAATTGAGGGGCGCTTGGCGCCCCTCAACCGATCCGTCGATGATCAGGCCTTACGGGTGCCCGAGAAGGAGGCATTGCCAAATGCGCCGAGTTTGACGCTGCCGGAGATCTTGTCGCCTTCAACCTTGGCGGAGAACTCGAGTTTGATCGGCATGGGTTGCGTCATGTCAGCCGCCCAGCTCAGGTTGTCACCGTCTGCCTTGCCATCTTTGATTTCCAGCGCACCCTGCGCGCCTTCCATCTTCCCGGTCACCGTTGCGCCGGCAACATTCAAGGTCAACGTGCTCTTCTGAGCGCCCATCGGCGTATTCATCGTCACGTCCCACTGTCCATTCGCACTCATATGTAGCTCCTAGTGGTCTACGGTTGAAAAAAGCGATCACGTAGATCGCCACCATTGTCCACGATCGCGGCGCATCCGGTAAAGCCGCAACGGCGCAATCCGAAGGCGCCTATCGTTGCGGCAGCACATCGGCTACGAATTCGAACGTCTTCCACTCAGGCACCGGCGTCGGCACATTGGGCTCTGGGACGAACTCCGACTGGCCCAACCGCTGATGTGGGTGGATGTAGCGCGGGCAATTCGGCCACAGCCGTTCGATGGTCACGCGCACCACCAGTTCCGCGCCGTGGAAGAGATCGAGCAGCGGGCCTTGGTCGAGCACCTCGGCCGTACCGTTGATGCGCATGCGCTTGGGGCTTTCGAAGTCGATCAGCAGCATGCCGAGCTTGGGATGGCCGCGCAGGTTGCCCATCGACAGATACATGCCGTTGCCGTCGTAGCTCGGGAACGCCAGATGCGAATCGTCGATGACATGCAGGACCCCAGGCGCCCCACCCTTGTAAGAACAGTGCGGCCAGCCGGCGGCGTCGATTGTCGTCAGAAAGAAGAAGTCGCGGCCGGCGACAAATGCCTTATCGTCGTCGGTCAGCGCGGCGCGGACGATCGTCGACTCGAGGCGATCTGCGAGCCTGCGACTATCGAACGCATCCTGGAAGTGACGCGCGTTCTCACTATAGAGTTTCGACATCAAAGCCCCTTCTTGCCTGCCTCTCTGAACATCGGTTGATAAGTGTCGAAGGCCGGGTTTGCTGGCCGCGCACCTGTCGTGTAGCCAGCATCCGTCGTCAACGTATGGCCGTTGGTATACCCCGACTCGTCGCTTGCGAGCCATAGCGCCGCATTGGCAACGTCTTCGGCAACACCTGCGCGATCCCGCAGCGGTGACGATGCAGCCAACGCCTTCTTGGCGGCCTCGATCGCATCTGGATCACCTGTCATGACGTTGGCGACCATCGCGGTCGCCATGCCAGCAGGTGCAATCGCATTGACGCGAATGCCGAACCGGCACAACTCCGCGCCGACGTTCTTGGTGAGCCCCACCACGGCATGCTTGGACGCACAGTACGCATGCGGACCGAGCCCGCCCTGAATGCCAGCGGTACTGGCCATGCTGATGATCGAACCCTGCCCGCGCGGCTGCATCACCCGCGCCGCGTGCTTCATGCCGAAGAAGACCCCATTGAGAAGGACGTTGAGCGTGGCCTGCCACTCCTCCGCCGGCGTCGTCGCAATCGGTCCGACGGCGCCGACGATGCCCGCATTGTTGAACATGACATCGAGCGCGCCGAATGCGCTCACAGCGCGATCGACCAATGCCGCCACGTCGGCTTCCGACGTGACGTCACACTTCACGTACACCGCCGCACTGCCCAGCTCCTTCACCAGCGCTGCCGCGGGTCCCTGCTGAATGTCCCCGAGCACGACCCGCGCGCCTTCGGCGACGAAGCGGCGCGCCGTAGCCGCCCCGAAACCACTCGCCGCACCGGTAATCGCCGCAACCTTTCCTTCGAGACGGCCACTCATGATCCCCTCCTATTGATATTTGCGAACTTCAGCGCGTCCGACCACCAGGTGATGCACTTCGTCCGGACCATCAGCGATGCGCAACGTGCGTTGGCCCGTGTACATGTCCGCGAGCGGCGTCCATTGCGAGACCCCGGTCGCGCCATGGATCTGGATCGCCTGGTCAATGATCTGACAGACGCGCTCGGGCACCATGGCCTTGACCATGTGCACCCACACCCGCGCTTCCTGATTGCCGAGCACGTCCATGGCTTTTGCGGCACGCAGTACCATGAGTCGCATCGCTTCGATTTCGATGCGGGCTCGGGAGACGATCTCGAGGTTCTTGCCGAGCTGAATGAGCGGCTTGCCGAACGCTTCACGCGACATTGCACGCTTGACCATCAGGTCCAGCGCACGCTCTGCCTGACCGATCGAACGCATGCAATGGTGAATGCGTCCAGGGCCCAGTCGCACCTGCGAAATCTCGAATCCACGCCCTTCGCCGAGCAGCATGTTGGCTTTCGGTACGCGCACGTTGTCGAGTTTGATGTGCATGTGGCCGTGCGGCGCATCGTCGTGTCCGAACACGTGCATGGGGCCGAGAATCTTCACCCCGGGTGTATCCATGGGGACCAGGATCTGCGACTGCTGGCGATTGGGCGCGGCATTGGGACTGGTCTTGACCATGCAGATCATGATCTTGCAGCGTGGATCCCCTGCGCCCGAGATGTAGTACTTCTCACCGTCGATCACCCACTCGTCACCTTCGAGCACCGCACGGGTGCCGATGTTCTTGGCGTCCGATGACGCCAGGTGCGGCTCGGTCATGCCAAAGCAGGAACGGATCTCGCCGCTCAACAGTGGCTTCAGCCATTTTTCCTTTTGCTCCGGGGTACCCACGCGCTCGAGCACTTCCATGTTACCCGTGTCCGGAGCGCTGCAGTTCAAGCACTCGGATGCCAGCGGCTGACGACCGAGCTCGGCCGCGATATACGCATAGTCGAGATTTTTCAGGCCCTCGCCGGTGTCCGCATCCGGAAGAAAGAAGTTCCACAATCCGGTCTTTTTCGCCTTCTTCTTCGCGGTGTCGAGTAACTCGAGCTGACCCGGCGCCCAACTCCAGCGGTCCTTGCGATTCTCACCGAGCTCGTAGAACTTCGGCGCGATGGGCGCCACTTCCTCGGCAATGAACTTCTTCACAGCGGCCAGAAGTGGCTCGGCTTCCTCGGACATGGACAGGTTGTACATATCGGTATCGGCGACGGTGCCTTTGGCTTTACTCATCTCATCCTCCTCGTGTGTGTCCGGTCATCAATGTCGGGGATTGCCGCCACGAACGCAACAGCTCCACCGCGCGGCCGACTTCGAAGATGACCGTCCGCGCTCTAGGAGGTCCGTAGATGGACAAGCCTACCGGCAGATCCTTAACGACCCCCATCGGCACGGTGAGGTGCGGGTAGCCTGCGATCGCAGCGTGACCAGCAGCGCCGCCCAGATAGTGATCGCCGTTGACGTGATCGATGCTCCACGCGGCGGTTGTGGTCGGCGCGACGAGGGCATCGAGGCGGTGTTCGGCCATCAAGCCATCGATGCCGTTCGCGCGGGTCGCGCGATCGAGCAACGCGCGAGCCGAGACGTACTTGCCCGATGTCAGCGGCCCTTTGGTGTTTGCAAGTTCGAGCAAATCCTGGCCGAAGTGCACCAGTTCACGGTCGGCGTTGACCCGATTGAATTCGATGATCTGGCCGAGATCGAGCGTGCCATGCGGTGCCGGTAGCGTCGCGAGGTAGGCGTTCAAGCTGTTTTTGAATTCGTACAGCAGCACTTCGAGGGTCGCTCTTCGAAGGCCCTTCGGCACATCGAAGGCGAGCCCATCGACAGTCACCGCGCCCGCACCTGCGAGCGCGGCAATCGTCGCATCGAATACGGCATCCACACCGGGGTGATAGCCCGCCTGCCCGCGCATGATGCCTATGCGCTTGCCGCGCAAAAGCGCCGACGCGTCACCGCTGCGCAAACGATGCGCCAAGGGTGCCGACTTTGCGCCACCCATGGCCTCGGTCAGGAGCAACGCATCGATCACGGTGTGCGTGATCGGTCCGGCCGTGTCCTGGGTCGGCGCGATCGGAACGATACCGGTCGCGCTGAGTTCGCCGATCGCGGGCTTGAACCCGACCAGTCCATTGACTGCTGCAGGACACACAATTGAGCCATCGGTCTCGGTACCGATTGCGGCCACTGCCATACCCGCCGCGACGGCGACCGCCGAGCCCGAGCTCGAGCCACAAGGCGTCCGCGTGAGGTCGTAGGGATTTCGCGTCTGACCGCCCATCGCGCTCCAACCCGAGGATGAGAACTGCGAGCGGAAGTTGGCCCACTCACTCAAGTTCGCTTTGCCCATGATTACTACGCCCACCGCCCGCAGGCGCGCCACGACGTCGGCATCACGCTTCGTTACGTTGCCTTCGAGTGCAAGCGAGCCGGCCGTTGTCGGCAAGGGGTCCAGCGTCTCGATGTTGTCCTTCACCGCGATCGGGATGCCGTCGAGCGGTCCGCGAAACACACCATCGGCATGGAACGTATCGCGCGCCCGCGCCATCGCGCGGGCGTTGGGGTTCACGGCGATGTATGCGCGCAACTCACCATCGCGCTCAGCGATGCGAAGCAGCATTTCTTCCGTGACCTCGATGACCGACACGGTGCCGGTCTCATAGGCGCGGCTGAGGGAGTCGATCTCGTAGGGTGCGCCGGCAACCGTCACACTCGTCATCAGCGAGGCAATCGCGAGAAATCCGATCGCGTGGATTCGACGACAACAGACCATCTGCCCTCCGTTTGACTTTGCACGCACGCCCCCCTTCAAATTGGCGCCTTCACCATCGTGCCACAGGACCCGAGATGATCAAGCTCGATCAACCGCTGCGCGAGCGCATTGCTCGCGCCATCGACGATCTCATTCCGATCACCGTTTCGTACATTGAACCGAGCGGCAAACCCCACATCGCGTTCTACGGCAGCACGCACGTTCACAGCGACAACCAGCTCGCCATCTGGGTGCGCAACCCCAACAACGCATTGTGCGCCACGCTTGCAAAACACCCTGATCTGGCCTGCATCTACGGCAACATCAAGGACCGCGTCTACGTCACCTTCGAAGGGCGCGGTCGCTTGGCTGCGGATGCGGCGACGCGAGACCAGGTGTTCACGACCATGCATGCGATCGAGCAAAAGTTCGATGCCGAGCGCAAAGGCGTGGCGATCCTCATCGATCTGACGCGCGTGACCGTCCTGTCGGCCGCGACCGGCAAGCAAGTACTCGAGTAGCGCGCGATGAAACGATTGCTTGTCGCTGCATTCATTGCGCTGAGTCAGTCGGCAATTGCGCAACCTGCCGACATCGTGTTCATCGGCGATCACATTCTCGCCATGGACGGATCGCACCCGAGCGCGGTCGCGGTGACCGCCGAGCGTATTATCTGGACCGGCAGCCAGCAAGAGATGGAGCCCTGGGTCGGACCAGACACTGCGGTGCGCGATCTGAATGATCGTGCGCTGCTGCCCGGATTCATCGACGCCCATGGGCATCTGTCGTTCCTGGCGCAGACTATCGACATGGCGAATCTGTCGCCGCCGCCAGTGGGCACCGTCACCGACATCGCATCGCTGCAACAGGCGTTGCGCATGCACATCCAGGGGCAACGCATTCCGAACGGCCATTGGGTTGTCGGTATGGGCTACGACGATTCGCTCATCGCCGAGCAGCGCCATCCGACTCGCAGCGACCTCGATGTGGTGGACGGAACGCGGCCGATCGTGCTGCTACATGTATCTGGCCATCTGATGGCGGCCAACTCGACGGCGCTGGCTCGGATCGGTTACAGCGCGCAGACCGAAGATCCCGAGGGCGGCCACATTCGACGCATGCCGGGCTCCAACGAACCGGATGGTGTGCTCGAAGAGACCGCGACGACGCCGTTGCGGGCCCAACTCGAGGCGCTGCCGGGTGATCCCGCGGCCCGCATCGAAGCGGCACTCGACGTTTACGCGCGCCATGGCATCACCACGGTGCAGGATGGCGCGGCGTCGGCCGCTCAGGTGGCGCAACTCGTGGATCTGGATGCGGCCGGTCGGCTCGATCTCGATGTCGTCGCGTACCCGGTCGCGATGGCACCGAACACGACCCTTCCCGACCGCGACCGCTTCGGCCGCTACCAGGGTCGGCTGAAGGTCGGCGGCATCAAGTTGATTCTCGATGGCTCGCCCCAGGGAAAAACCGCCTATCTCGGCATGCCCTACCACGTACCACCGCCGAACGCCGCGGCGGACTATCGCGGGTATCCCATCCTGCAGGCCCAGGTAGTCGACGCCCTCGTCGCGCGCTATCTGACGGATGGCATTCAGGTCATCGCGCACGCCAACGGCGATGCGGCCGCGGATCTCCTCATCGACGCGGTGGCAGCGGCGAACGTGAAACGGGATCACCGCACCGTCATGATCCACGCCCAGACCGTGCGCGACGACCAGCTCGATCGCATGGCCACGCTCGGCATCCTGCCGTCGTATTTTTCCGCGCACACGTTTTTCTGGGGCGACTGGCACCGGGATTCAGTGCTCGGTCCGGAGCGCGCGGCGCGCATCTCGCCGATGCGTTCGACCCTCGCCCGCGGCATGCCCTTCACGGTACACAACGACGCGCCGATCGTGCCGCCGGACATGATTCGCCTCCTGTGGGCCAGCACCAATCGAATGACGCGCAGCGGGCAGGTCCTGGGGCCGCAGGAGCGCCTCACGGTCGTGGAAGCACTGAACGCGATGACCCTCGATGCGGCCTATCAGCAGTTCGAGGAAGCCAGCAAAGGCTCGATCACAGCGGGTAAGCAGGCCGACTTCGTCATCCTCGATCACGACCCGCGCACCCTGCCCGTGGATCGATTGCTCGAGCTCAACGTCGTCGAAACGATCAGCCGTGGGCGCACGGTCTGGCCATAGGGAAATTGGGGACAGTTGACCTATTTCGACGTGGGCATGGACTCGGCACGACAGGCGCTCGAAATAGGTCAACTGTCCCCAATTGCCGTAACATGCGCGGCTTTCATGACCAGGATCCGCACATGAGCCAACTGCAAGCCACTATCAAGACCACCAAGGGTGACATCCATCTCGATCTGTTTGCCGATCAGGCGCCGTTGACGGTGGCGAACTTCGTCAATCTGAGCCAGCGCGGCTTCTATGACGGTCTGAAATTCCATCGCGTCATTCCCGACTTCATGATCCAGGGTGGCTGCCCGAGCGGCACCGGCACCGGCGGCCCAGGCTACAAGTTCAAGGACGAGTTCAACAAGAAGCTGCGCCACGACGCCCCGGGCAAGCTGTCCATGGCCAATGCCGGCAAGGGCACCAACGGCTCCCAGTTCTTCATCACCCACGTACCGACCCCGTGGCTCGACGATGCCCATACGATCTTCGGCGCGGTGAATGGTGCGGCCGATCAGGCCGTCGTGGACGCCATCAAACAGGGCGACTCCATCAGCGCCATCGAGATCGCAGGCGACACCGCCAAACTGCTGGAATCCCAGGCTACGGAACTCGCAGCGTGGAACGCCATTCTCGACCGCTGAGCGTCCGTGCTTCCCCCGGCGGCGGCGCCGTGATAAAAAACCGTCACGTCTGCCGGTAATTGGGAACTAAGGGGAATCATGAGTCGCGCGCAGCTGATCGAGATGGCCAAGCACAACATGGTCCACGCCAAGGCTGGGACTATCGATCAGGAACCTGATGTGCTGCGCGTGGCCGCCGGCCATTATTTCGAAACGCCGCGGTGGCGTGACGAGATCGACCGCGTCTTCAAGCGCATGCCGCTGCTGTTGGCAACGACCGCAGAGTTGCGCCGTCCCGGCGACTACAAATCACTCGAAGCGGTGGGCGTGCCGATTCTCATCAGCCGCGGCGCCGATGGTCAGGTGCGCGCTTTCGTCAACATGTGCAGCCATCGCGGCTCCATCATCGTGCCGGAGGGACGGGGTTCGACCAAACGCTTCACCTGTCCCTATCACGCCTGGACTTACGACGGCGACGGCGCGCTGGTTGCGATCTACAAGGAGAACGATTTCGGTCACATCGACAAATCCTGCAATGGCTTGACGCGCCTGCCCGTCGCGGAGCGGGCGGGCCTCATCTGGGTGCAGGTCGACCCGAACGCGAGCCTCGACATCGACACCTTCCTGTGCGGCTATGACGATGTGCTGTCGCACTTCGACTTCGAGAACTGGCACTTCTTTGCCGACCGGCGCATCGACGGCCCGAACTGGAAGATCGCCTACGACGGCTACATGGATCTGTACCATCTGCCGATCCTGCACAAGAATACCTTCGGCCCGAACATGCCCAATCAGGCGTTGTACACGGCGTGGGGTCCACACCAGCGCGTGAGTTCACCGGACCCAGGCTTGTGTGCACTGTCGAGCCGGCCAGAATCCCAATGGCCAGACGCCGCGCTGATCGGCGGCGTGTGGACGATTTTTCCCCACGTCTCCATCGCCTCCTTCGAAGGTGGTGGCCGCAGCGTGATGCTGTCGCAGCTGTTTCCGGGCGATACGCCGCTCACCTCCTACACGGTGCAGAACTATCTGATGGAGAACCCGCCGGATGCGGCGGCAACGGAAGCGGCCACGGAACAGTTCAAGCTGCTCGAGTACGTGGTCAGAGAAGAAGATTACGCCACCGGCCTTCGGCAGCAGCGCGCGCTCATGACCGGCGCCAAATCCCACGTCATGTTCGGCCGCAACGAAGGCGGTGGCCATCGTTTCCATCGCTGGGTCGACAAACTGATCGAAACCGATGACGATCAATTGAATGCGCTGTTCAGCCAGGCCGAACGCTACGGCGGTTGAAAGCGCGCGCGAGCACGCCAAAGGGCGATCATCGGGATCGCAAAAATCGCTGCGGGGATGAGCCCCACCAGCCAACCGCTACCCCGTGGATCGAGTTCGCTCCACACCACCATGCCGATGACGATCTGCCCGACATAGACCGCCGCCCAAGGCCACATCCACGACTTCATCTTCCAGAATCCGTAAGCGAGCGCACCGTAGATGAGCCAATGCAACGGTGCGGTCGCTTTCGCGGTCCAGCCATGGAGCGTGACACCGAACCACACCTCCTCATCGAGGGCGACCGGCTTGTAGAACATGTCGAAGGGCATATAGATGAACGTCATATAGATGCAGAAGAACCAGATCAGGTTCATCCACCAAGGCCGTCGTGCCCACTCTGCGTTGACGTGGAACGCGATATCGAACGCCATGAAAACCACCTCCGAGACCGACTGTACTCGATTTGAGGTAGCATCGAGGCGATTGCTGCGGAGGTGAGACATGAACGACGACACAGCGAACAGGGGCCGCAGACGCTTCCTACGCACCAGCGCAATCGGCAGTGCGGCGGCCGGACTTCTACCCTTCCAGGCACGCGCTGCCGGCGGCAGCGGACGCGTTGAGGTCAAACGCTATGTGACTCTCGGTCGCACGAACCTGAAGATCAGCGACATCACCTTTGGTTCGAGTCGGCTGCGCACCGGACAGGAAGATCTCGTGCGCTACGCCTTCGACCGCGGCGTGAACTACTTCGATACCGCCGAGGGCTACACGGGCGGTGAATCGGAATCCGTGATCGGCAATGCGCTCAAGGGCAAACGCGATCAGGTGGTGATCGCATCGAAGGCATCCACTCGCCCGAGCACGCGACGCCACGAAATGATGGCTGCGCTCGACGGCAGCCTGAAGCGATTGCAGACCGACCACATCGACATCTTCTTCAACCACGCGGTGAACTCCGTCGCGCAGTTGTCGAACCCCGAGTGGCATGCCTTCACCGAACAGGCGAAGCAACAGGGCAAAATCGGCTTCACCGGCATTTCCGGCCACGCGGGGCACCTGATCGAGTGCCTCGACTACGCCTTCGACGAGGACATGGTGGATGCCGTGCTGGTGGCCTACAACTTCGGCCAGGATCCGGCTTTCTACGAACGGCTCACTAGGTCGTTCGACTTCGTCGCGGTGCAACCGGACCTGCCGCGCGTGCTGGCCAAAGGCAAAAGCAAGAACGTCGGTGTCGTGACCATGAAGAACCTCATGGGAGCGCGGCTGAACGACATGCGGCCCTATGAAACGGGCGGAGCGACCTTTGCACAGGCCGCATTCCGCTGGGTGTTGTCGAATACCAACGTCGATGCAGTGACGATCTCAATGACGAGTCATGACCTGATCGATGAATACCTCGGCGCGTCCGGCGCCCGGCAGCTCGCCCACGGTGACTTCGAACTGCTCAAACAGTACGCACACTTGAATGGCGCGAGCTATTGCCGGCATGCCTGCAACGATTGCGAAGGCGCGTGTCCCTATGGCGTACCGATTGCGGATGTTCTGCGCACGCGCATGTACGCCACGCACTACAACGATCTCGAGTTCGCCCAGCGCGAATATCGTCAGCTCGAGGTAAACGCGGCCGCATGTCTAAGCTGTTCCGGCGAACCCTGCCGCAATGCCTGTACCCACGGCCTTTCGATCGATCAGATGTGTGCGCCGACGCACCAACTGCTGGCATGACACGGGCGCAAGCAATCATCGCGAGCGACGCCGCACTGTGGCCTTCGAAGCTCGCAGCGCTGCGCGCGTACCTGCGCGATCGCGGGCGCGTGATCGTTGCCGTATCGGTCGGCATCGACTCGACGTTTCTGTGGGCGGTGGCGCATCAGGAACTCGGCAATGGTGCCCTCGGTGTCACTGGCGCATCGCCATCGCTCGCCACCTGGGAACACGAAGGGCTTGCGCGCCTGATCGCCGAGATCGGTGCGCCCCATCAGTTTCTCGCCACCGCCGAACTCGACAACCCAAACTATGCCGCTAACCCGACCAACCGCTGCTTCTTCTGCAAGGACACCTTGTGGTCGGCGGTGACCGCACTGGCGCAGCACCGCGGCGTTACACACATCCTCGATGGCTACAACATCGACGACGTGGGCGACCACCGCCCGGGTCAAGTCGCCGGCACCGCGTACGCGATCCAAAGCCCGCTCAAGGCGCTGGGCTTTCGCAAAGCCGACATCCGTGCGGCGGCGCAGTCAATCGGGCTATCGATCTGGGCGAAGCCCGCGATGGCCTGTCTGTCATCGCGCTTCGCGTACGGTGTTGCTGTGGATGCCGAGGGTCTTGCCCGCGTCGACGGCGCCGAGCGATGGCTGCGTGAGCGCGGATTCGATGAACTGCGTGTGCGCGTGCACGGCGACCGGCTGGCGCGACTTGAACTGCCGGTCGACGACATACTTAGATTTCTGCAACTGCGCGGTGCATTCGCCGCGCACTGCAAATCCCTCGGCTTCCTGTTCGTGAGCCTCGATCTCGAAGGATTTCGCAGCGGCAGCATGAACGCTGTACTCATGCACACGCCCACCGCCGCTTCATGACCGAACCGTTTTCGCGCCTGGATCACGACCGCGTCGCACGTCAGGGGTTTCCGGAAGTAGTGTTCGCCTCCGGCAAAACGCCGGATCAGGTGGCGCACATCGTTGCCGAATTCACGGCCCGCTCGGGCCGCGCCCTCGCCACCCGCGCAACCGATGCTCACGCATCGGCCGTGATCGCGCGCGTCAAAGACGCCCGCTACGATCCGTTGTC
>JBGSQB010000168.1:0-9228 GCA_041738285.1 Pseudomonadales bacterium
ACGCCTCGCACCGATCGGGCGATGTCCGCTTCATGCTTGACGGCTACGTATTCAGGCTGGTTCGTCATGCATTTGCGTAATTCGCAGTAAGTCAGGCACATGCCGACTCGCGGCCCGCAGGGTTGCGCCCGAGCGGCGCTCTGACTTTGTCGCACACCTTGGCAATATGGCTCGATATTGCCGGCGGTATGCTTCGCGGCACAGCGCCGCTCGGGCGGCAACGCGCCTCGCGTAACTTGTTCAGAGCTTCCCTAGCGCAGCTTCAGCATCAACACCATGAGTAGCGGCGTGCCAATGGCCTGCAGCAACATGAAACGCACGAGCACCTGGGTATTCGACCAGCCAAGGTTCTTGCGCACATGGTCATGCAATGGATAACGCACATTGCGGAATATCGGAATGCGGAAGAAGCGCAGCAGCGCAACTTTGAGCAGGCCGGTGCCACCATTGACCAGCACCACCGTCGCTACCACGAACACCAGGAATGGGTTGCCGGAGGCGAGCACCAATACACCGGTCACGAGTCCAATCGGACGCGAACCGGCATCGCCCATCAGCACGACACTCGGGTTGCAGTTGTACCAGAGATAGCTTGCCAGGCAGCCGACCATCGTGAACGCGAGCAGCGCCCAGTCCGGACCGTTCACATAGTGAGGCACGAGCAGATACTTGGAAACGTCCACATGGCCGACCACCCCATACAAGAACGCGCCAAGGAACGTGAGTGCCATCGCCGAGAGGCTCCCGGAAAGACCATCGACCCCGTCGGATGCGTTGGTCGAATTGATCGTGACCCAGATCAGCACGGCGCCGCCGCTGATGAACAGCCAGGGTTCCACCTGCAGCGGCGTCTTGAGGAACGGCAGCCACACTTCGAAGCTGACAAAGCGGCAGACGGCCGCCGCGGCAACGATACTGACCGCCAGATCGCAGGCGCCGAGGGCATATTCGCCCCAGCCGCCACGGGTCTTGTCATCGAGGTAGCCGATCCACATGGCAAACAACAGGCAGCCGACCACTGCGAGGTACGGCCATTCGAACGGCATCACCAAGATCGCGACGACAGCAAAGATCGGCACGAAGATGACACCGGCGGCCATCGGCTTGCCAATGCTCTTGTCCGCGTCTACGGCATGGGCACGGCCTTGGTCCCGTGGCAGCAGGTGCCAGAGCTTCGGCAACAACCAGAAGGTGAGAATGACGCTCGCCGCGCTGGCAAAGCCGGCAAGGAAGAGATGGCTGTCGAAGAGACGCAGCGGCCCGAAAAGGTGACCGAAATGCTCTGCGAGTGCTTGTAGGATGACGCGCCCCTTGCGGCGGTGTGGGTCCGATGGCGCGGGATTATGCCACGACTTTTGACCTCACCACGGCAGCGCTGTGCCGTCCCAATTCAGGAACTCGCCCGAACGTTCACGATCGAGGGTCGTAACGAGATCGATAATGCGACCCGCGGTACATTCTGCCGTCACGACCCCGTCGCGCCGAGCCACGAAGCGCTCGGACAGCGATGTACGTGTCGTACCCGGATGGACCGCCACGACACACGTGGCAGGTCCACCACGGCGCAATTCAATGGCCGCGGTATGCACAATCTGATTGAGCGCCGCCTTGGCCGCGCGATAGCCATACCAGCCACCCAATCGGTTATCGCCAATGCTGCCCACCCGGGCGGATAGCACCGCTGCAACCCCAGCTTCTGCCTGCTGGAGGTTGCGCGCAAAGTGCTTGAGTACCAGCGCCGCGGGAATCACGTTGGCGCCAAAGGATGCCATCAACGTCGCGGGTTCGATGTCGGCGAGTGACTTCTCGGGGGTGCGCGCTCCGGTGTCGAGCGTCCCGACGCAGTGCAGCAACAGATCCAATGGCCCACCAATGCGTCGTTGCAGCGCGATCAGTGAAGCCTCGTTCGATGCATCTCCAAGAACCGCGACCACGCCCGCTCGATCGAAGTCGCACGGTGAGCGCGAGAGTGCATAGATCGTTTCGTAGCGTCCCCCATCAGCAAGCGCTGCGACCAGCGCCGCACCGATGCCACGGCTGCTGCCGACGACGAGCGCGGTACGCAACGTCAGGCGACCGCAGCGACACCGGCGCCCGACGCCAGCCGATCGAGCACGATTCGATAGACGTCCGGATCGATACCAAGACCGAGGTGGGAGGATCGGACTTCGACATGCTCCACGTTCGGAGTCCACGGATCGATACACGCGCGCCACGCGACGATGCCGTCGCGCCGGCTGTAGATCGCCGTGATCGGCGCTCTGATAGGCACAAGGTGCCGCTGCGCCACAGCGTGCTCGAGCGCGTCCAGATCGAACCCGAGCGCCGCGTAGCGACCGCCGACCTGGGTATATTTCGGGCCCCCGATCACGGGTGTACCGAACGTCACCACGCGCGCAACGTCATCCGGCAGGTCGCGCGCCACTTCGCGCGCAAACACACCGCCCAAACTCCAGCCGACCAACTGCACGGGTCCGCCGCTGCGACCTGCGTACTTGCTGACCGCGGCCACAACGCGGGGCAGGAGTGCTTCGACATCCCCATCATTTCGACCAAGTCCCCAGCCGACCGCGTCGAACCCGGCAGCGTTCAAGCATGCGCGCAGTGGCACGGTCGACAGGTCGGTGCCGCCAAAACCCGGCATCACCATGACCGGCTGGCGCTGCGTTACACGCGTTGAGTAGAGCCACGGCGCATGTAAGAGCAGCCGCGGCAGCTCCCACAGTGCAGTCATTTCATTGAGCACCGCGCTTTGTGCCGGCGGCGCCAATGGGTCGGTATGGGGCAAATGATCATAGGCATTCATGCGAGGACGATACGAACGTCTGTGTGAGCATCGCGTGAAGGCGTGCCCTCACGTGCACTTCACGCCGTCTCCGCGATGCTGGTCGCCAACGTTCCACAATCAGTACTTCGAGGTCTGCATGTCCCAACACTCGCCAATCGACGACGCCTGGGGCACGACCGCGTTCCTGCTCGGCCATCTGCCGACGTTCACGAACCTCGGCTACGCATGCCGCAGTTCGGCTTGGCGGGACGCCAGCTGGGACTTCTCCGGACGGAGATGGCTGGTCACCGGCGCTTCCGCTGGCATCGGTCGGCAGATCGCGCATACGGCAGCGGACGCAGGTGCCACCGTGATCGCAGCCGCGCGACGGATCGATCCGCTATTGGCACTGGCCGGCGCGATCCGGCCCGGGGCGGGTGTTGTCGAGCCTGCGGTGATCGACCTGGCGCTCAAAGCAAGCGTCGACGCCGTGATCGAACGCGTTGCGAGCGGCGGCCCACTCGATGTATTAGTCAACAACGTTGGCGTGCTGCTCGATGACCCGCCGCTCACGAGCGAGGGCTACGATGTCGCCTTCGCGACCAATCTGCTGATCCCATATCACCTGACGACTGCGCTACGTGAACGCGGTCTGCTCAAGGCCGACGCAACAGTCATCACGATGAGTTCGGGCGGCATGTACAACGTGCCGCTCAGTGTCGATAACCTCGCGCGCCAGACACGCGGCGACGGTGTGCTTGCGTATGCGCGGCACAAGCGTGCGCAGGTGGCGCTCAACGCGTACTGGCGCAGTCATTTCGGATCGACGTGCGAGCACTACGTGATGCACCCCGGCTGGGTGGATACGCCGGGCGTCGAGCGATCTCTGCCCCTGTTTCAGCTGATCATGAAACCGCTATTGCGCAATGCATCCGCCGGCGCCGACACGGCCCTTTGGCTGGCGCAAATGCGTCCCGTGCAACCAACCGCGGAAGGTGTTTGGTTCGACCGCAAGCTGCGTCCTGTGCACGTGCTGGCGGCGACCCGCAGCGGCGCCAGCGACACTCAGCTGGTGCAGTTTCTGGCGAGCGAGGTGGCGCGATGAGTACGCCGCGATACCGATTGCTGCCGTTGATCCTGCTGACCGTGGGCTGCCAGGCTCCGCAACCCATGGCCACAGTGCCCTATGTCGATCTCGATCGATTCATGGGGGACTGGTACGTGATTGCATCGATCCCGACGCCGTTCGAGCGCGACGCGCACAATGCGATTGAACAGTACGCCGCGACAGACGACGGCTACATCGCGACCACGTTCAGTTTCAACAAGGACGGCTTCGACGGGCCGCGCAAGACCATGCATGCCAAGGGGTTCGTCCTCGACGCAGACAGCAACGCCCGTTGGGGCATGCAGTTCCTGTGGCCAATCAAGGCGGACTATCGCATCGTCCATCTCAACGACGACTACACGGTCACGATCATCGGCCGGGAACGGCGCGACTATGTGTGGCTCATGTCCCGCTCGCTCATGAGCGAATCGGCAATGCAGCAGTATGTCGAACGCATTGCACAACTCGGCTACGACACCAAGCGGCTACAACGCGTACCCCATCAGAGTGGGCCGTGAAACCAGGGAAATATCGATGACACGACTACTGATAATGATCGCCATCCTGATGAGCGCTGCGGTGAGCAGCCACGCTGCACAGTGGGACTTCGATGTCTACCTCGACGACAAGCGGATCGGCCAGCATACGTTCCGGGTCGAGCCCGACGACCGCGGCGGGCACATCGTCCGATCCGAGGCGCGCTTCGACGTCAAGGTGCTCATGATCCCGGTGTACCGCTACCGCCATGCCGCCGAAGAGCGTTGGTCCGGGACGTGTCTGACATCGATCGAGAGTTCTACGACGGTCAATGGCAAACGATCGGCGCTGAACGGCCGTCGCGTTGAAGGCGCTTTCGAACTGACCGTGACCAGCAGTGACGATGCGTTGACGACGAGCCTGCCAGGCTGCATCTCGACTTACGCCTACTGGGATGTGACAACGCTCGAGCGGCACGATCAGCTGCTGAACAGTCAGACGGGGTCCTATGAATTCGTGCAGTTGAGCGCCTCCGCTCCCGGAGAGATGGCACTGCGCGGCGCAACATTCGTCATCGATCTCGAGTATGCGGCCGACCGATGGCAGAGCCTGTCGACACTGCGCGACGGCCGTCGGCTGGAGTATCGACTCACCGCGACAGACGGATCAGGCAGCACCATCTGAGGACGGACGTATTCGTTTAAACATTTCGATCGCACGGCTGCGTGCCGCCGCGTGATCGACGATGCGTGCAGGGTAGTCAGGTACTAGGAGTGGCGATCGCCACGGCTCGAACACCGTCTTGCCGTCCGCGTGCGCAAGTTCCTCCACCCACTGACGTACGAACGTACCTTTCGGGTCGCACTTTTTCGCCTGCGTCATTGGGTTGAAGACGCGAAAGTACGGCACGGCATCGGTACCTGTTGATGCGCTCCATTGCCAGCCACCGTTGTTGGCAGCGAAGTCACCATCCACCAGCAACGCCATGAAGTGCCGCTCACCTTCGCGCCAGTCAATCAACAGGTGTTTGGTGAGAAACATGGCCGTCACCATGCGCAGGCGATTGTGCATCCAACCGGTCGCCGCGAGTTGCCGCATGCCGGCGTCCACAAGGGGGTAACCGGTGCGGCCCGCCTTCCAGGCGGCCAGTGCGGTCGGGTCGCTGCGCCAATCGAGTTGGTCGTAGTGCCGTTTGAAGGCCGCACCCATGCTGACATGCGCAAACGCGGCAACGACATGCTGATAGAACTCCCGCCAGATGAGTTCGCTCTCCCAGACCGATTGGGCGGCTCGATCCCGCGCGGCGGATGCACATGTGCGTACCGATATCGCGCCAACCGCTAGATACGCAGACAGCCGACTGGTCGCATCGAGATCCGGGCGGTCGCGATCGACATCGTAGCCACGAAGGTCCTCATCGATGAACAGATTCAATCGCCGCTGTGCTTCGACGCTCCCGCCTGGCCAGATGTCGACGAGCCGTTTGGCATCGACACCGTCAATCGATGGGGGCACGGCGTCCGACGTCAGCGTGCAGTTTCGCTGCGGCGCGGGACTCGGCAACGGCTGTAAGGCATCTGGCTGCAATCGCTCCATCAGCCTGCGCTTGAATGGCGTGAACACGGTATACGGTGAACCGGCCGCTGTGAGCACCGAGCCAGGCGGCATCAACACGTGGCCGTGATGGACATACACCGGCCGGCCTGCTGCCTCGATCTGCTGCCGCACGGCGTCGTCACGGCGCCGCTCGTCGAGTGGACACTCGGCGTTGAAGTAGAGGGCATGCGCTTCGAGTTCGAACATCAGGCGTTCGAGCGCAGCCGCTGCACCGTCGAACATCGGCACCTCGAGGACGCGCAGCGGCACACCGAGCGCGCGCAGTTCCGTCGCAAGGGACGCGAGGCAGCGCAGCAGAAACGAGAGGCGGTTGTCGCCGACAGCGTGCGCTCGCCACTGGGCCACACAGACCATGAACACGGCCACGGTTTCTCCGGCCTGCATGGCGGCTGACAGCGCAGGGTTGTCAACGATGCGCAGATCGCTGCGAAACCAGATGAGCTGACGCGACATCAGGGCCGAATCCACACTACAGCGCGCGTCGCAGCCCGGATGCCGGCGGATGCGGGTTCAGATAGATCTGTTCGAGGGCATAGCGATCTGGAAACCGCCGCAGGTGGTGCTTGAGCAGCGTCATCGGTGCGAGCAGCGGCACTTCGCCCCTGCGATAGGCGTCAACGAGTACGGCGAATTCCTGTCGCGTGGCCGAATCGAGTTCTTTCTTCACGTAGCCCTGCAGGTGCTGCAGAACATTCGCATGTCCCCCGGGTCTGGCCGGTCGCGATAGGCCATGCATCAGCACGCTCAGGTACTGATCTGCAATCACATGGACATCGGCCGAGAGGTTCGACAGCAGCCGTCCAGCACTGCGATAGGCAGTGATGCTGTGCGCCATCAGCAGGTATTTGTAGGCGCTATGGAATGCGATCAGCCGTGCAGCGGTGATGCCGTCCCGCACGAGCGCTTGCCAATGTGCGTACGCAAAAGTGCGCGTCACGAAGTTCTCCAGCAGCACGGGATCGGACAGTCGACCGCTTTCCTCCGCCGGCAGATACGGCATGGCTGTGACGACCTCATCGGCGAACAATCCTCGCCCACTACCGGTGGGTGCCTTGCCGGGGCCCGGATAGACCTTGACGCGGAACAGCCCGCAAGACGGTGAGTTCTTCATGAACACGAAGCCTGCAACATCACCCAGCTGCGGCACCATGGATTTGCCATAAGCGCGCAGGGCATCCGTGACGTCGATCGATGAATCCTTCACGCCCCGCGCGCGCGGTGCCTCCGCCATGCCCACGAGCCTGATCGGTTCTCGCGGGATGCCCATGCCGATACCGACTTCCGGGCAGATCCCCCGGTAAGTGAAGAGTCCTTCGATGTCGGCATGTGGCACGGACGAGCGCTTGTGGCTGCCGTCGAAGCGCACTTCCGCGCCGGTCAGGCAGTCGCTGATGGCAATCGTGAGCGGCGCTTGCGGTCGCGGCGGCAGGGTGTCGAGTGCATCAACCATCGACGATGAAGGACCAGGCGGAATCGGCGCCTTGGCTCACGACTTCACGCCCCAGACGCTGCTGCCAGTAGGTCTCACGACCGTACTCGTCACGCCAGGCAAGCAACCGACGTGTGAAGTGGTGCAGTCTGTGCTCGTGCGTGTAACCCATGGCGCCGTGGACCTGGTGGGCGATTTCCGCAGCAATACCAGCAGCTTCACCCACTCGAGACTTCGCGGCGGCGACCGCGAAGACGAAGCGTTTGCTGCCAAGTGACGCGATCGCGGCATCGGTCGCCCGCACTGCCGCGGCAACCTCGCACGCCATGACCGCAAGCTGATGCTGAATGGCCTGGAACTTCGCCAGCTCGCGGCCGAACTGCTTGCGTTCCATCGCGTAGTCGCACGACAGCTCGAGAATGCGCTCCAGCGCGCCGGCCATCAGCGCGCAGCGGGTGAGCGCCATCAGTTCGAATACGGTCTCCACGGTAATCGCCTGCGAACTGCCACACCGCTCCGGCACACCGATGAACTGCACGCGATCGCGCGCCTCACCGGCGATGTTGGTGCCCGGTGTCACATCACAGGCAGACACGTCCAGCATGACGAGTTCCACGGGATCGCCGATGACGTAGCAAACCTGGTCGACCGAGCGCGCCCACGGCACACCGGACAGACTTGCTGCCACCTCGCCGCCTTCGAGCGCATGTGCCTCGGCAATGCCGAGCGTCACCGCAGAGGCGCGCGGTGAACAGTCACCAATGCCCATGAGGTAGTTCGCGATCAGTGCCTCGGCCAAGGGTGCTGGCACCGCATGATGGCCTGCCACACGCAAAAATCGAAACGCATCGGCCAGGGTTCCGCCCACCTCCGGCGTTGCCAGCAGCGGCAGACCCGCATCCGCCATGAGTTGCCAAAGTGGCCGGGGAAACGCGCCCGTCTCCGCCGCATCGAGTAGCGCTTTGTCGCAGTGGTCGGCGAACATCCGGTCCGCCATGTCGAGCATGATCTGGGTTTCGGCCATCAGCGTAGCCCCAACCCACGGGCGATCACGCCACGCAGAATTTCCCGCGTTCCCCCACGCAACGTAAACGACGGCGCATGCAGCAACGTCTGCGCCAGCGTCGCACGGAAGCGGCTGTCATCCGCCAGATGCGGCGCCGCGACGCGCAAAATCTCTGGAACGGATTTTTCGAAGTCGTTGCCTAGCGCTTTGACAAGTGCAGCCTCGAGTGCCGGGTTCTGTCCCAGCTGCAACATACCCGCAACAGAAATGGACATCTCACGTAGTGTCATCAGCTGACTGACCAGTCGACCTATCACGGTCGCCGCGTGATCACCTGGCGTCGGTCCAACGGCACGAATGAACTCCACCAGCACGCGGTACGCAGACAGGAAACGCTCGGGCCCGCTACGCTCATAGCCGAGCTCACTAGTCACCTGCTCCCAACCATTGCCTTCGCTACCCACGAGCATGTCGGCACTGACGACACAGTCCTCGAACACGACTTCGTTGAAGTCCTCATCCCCCGCCAGATTGCGAATGGGACGAACTTTCACCCCTTGGCCCTTCAGATCGATGATGAACTGGGACAAGCCCGCATGACGGTTGTCCGACAGGGGCTGAGTTCGCACCAGCGCAATGATGTAGTGGTTGCGATGGGCATCGGTGGTCCACACCTTGGTGCCATTGACGACATAGCTGTCACCGCGTCTTTCAGCGCGCGTGCGCACGCTCGCCAGATCCGATCCGGAATCGGGTTCGCTCATGCCGATGGAGAAATAGCACTCGCCGCGGGCGATCGCCGGCACGAAACGCGCGCGCTGCGC
>JBGSQB010000185.1:0-13493 GCA_041738285.1 Pseudomonadales bacterium
GCCGCTCGGCGGCAGCGAGTTGCGGGTCGGCCCACTGTCGGACCCCAACGTACCCTGGGTGCTGCTCGGTCGGGCCGTGCTACATCACCGCCTCGTTGCTGAACGCAATCACGCGCGCCGGGAACGACTCGTGCTCGACGCCGCCGCCGGCGAGCATCTGGCCGACACGATCGATCACGAGCGCCGAAAACGGATGAACGTCATGTTCACATCGCTGCGCAACGATCGCGAAGCGGATGGCACACTGCGCAGAAGCCTTGCGGTCGAGATCGCAGCGCTACTTGCGGAACGTCCGGTATCGACATGAGTGATCTCCAGCTCACCGATCGCACTGCGATCGCGGAGTCCGCGATTACATATCGATTCGTGCGCGCCTCGGGCCCTGGTGGACAGAACGTCAACAAGGTCGCGAGCGCCGTCGAACTGCGATTGAACCTCGATGAGTCGGGGCTGCCGGCGGCCCTGCGCAAACGCCTGGAGCAGCTTGCCGCCCGCCGCGTCAGCAGCGACGGTATCCTTGTCATCTTTGCGCAGCGCCATCGCACGCAGGTTCGCAACAGGGAGGATGCCATCGCGCGCTTGAAGGAACTGATCGAACGCGCGGAGTACGTACCGAAGCGGCGTGTGAAGACGCGACCCACGCTGGCCGCGAAGAAAAGACGCATGGACACCAAGCGCCAACGCGGTGACAACAAACGCCTGCGGCGCAAACCAACGTCCGAGTGAGGGGCAACACATGAGCGAACCCATCAACCCACCGAGTGCGTTTCTGCAACTGCTCGAGGGACGCGCGCCGGCCGAACTTGCCGCGCTCATGCTTCGATTGCCGCTCCTGCGATTGAGCGTGCCGAAGGGAAACGGCGAGCCTGTCATCGTGTTGCCCGGATTTCTCACGGACGATTCATCGACCTGGCTGCTGCGACGTTTTCTCAACTCGATCGGCTACACCACGTACCCTTGGGCGCTCGGGTTCAACACCGGCGCCGGCGCACCGCTCGTCACTGGCGTGCTGGAACTGACGACGCAGCTTGCGCGCAAACACGATGCACCAGTCAACCTGCTTGGTTGGAGCCGGGGCGGCATCATCGCGCGGGAAGTCGCTCGGCAGCGCAGCGATCTCGTCCGCCAGGTCATCACGCTCGGCACGCCGGTGCGTGGCGGCCCCAGCGCATCCAGCATCGGACGCATGGTGTCGAGCAGCCTTGGACTCACGGCCCAGGAACTGCGCAAGATGCAGATCATGCGCGAACGCGCACTCATCCGCGCGCCGATCACTGCCATCTACAGCAAGACCGACGGCGTTGTGGCCTGGCGCGCCGCGATCGACGACACCAACCCGAACGTTGAGCATGTGGAGGTCTCCGGATCGCACATCGGTCTTGGGGTCAACGCCGACGCCTACCGCATCATCGCCCAACGCCTGCACAGCCCACGCGCGGCACAAACTCCGCCTTGATGCGGCTGAATGCGTTCGGCACACTGCCTTGAAGGGGGGCATCTATGGCTCAGTCAATCGAAGAAATCGCTGAGAAGCGTGGCGGAATCGCGCTCACCTCTGCGTTGGCAGTCGACCGCAAGGAGCTGCTCGACTCGTTCCAGGTCGTGCTCGACCGTGCCACCGTGCAGCCGCGACTCGCGCTCGAGGTGGGCGGCCGCCTGCTGAAGGATCTTGTGAGCATCGCGTTCGGCAACAGCGACATCGCACCGGCGCCCGAGGACACCCGCTTCAAGGACACCGCGTGGCAGCACAATGCCTTGTTTCGCCGCGTTGGCCAGAGTTACCTCGCGTGGACCCACGCCGTTGACGATTGGCTCGCGAAATCGGGTCTCGAAGGGATCAATCGGGATCGCGCGCGCTTCATTCTCGATATCCTCAAGGATCTCGGCGCGCCGATGAACACACTGCTGGGTAACCCTGAAGCGCTGCATCGGCTCATCGATTCGCGCGGACGCAGTCTGTGGCAAGGCATCACCAACTACATCGACGACGTGCAGCATAATCACGGCTATCCGGCTGTCGCGGATCGTCATGCGTTTCAGATTGGTAAGGACGTCGCGGCAACGCCCGGCACTGTCGTGTATCGCAACGACCTGCTGGAAGTCATTCAGTACCAACCGACCACAGCAGTCGTCCAGTCGATTCCGCTCTTGTTTGTATTCAGCCAGGTCAATCGGTTCTATCTCGGCGACCTGACGCCCGATCGCAGCCTGTTTCGCCAGTTGCTCGACGCTGGCATCCAGGTGTTCGCGGTGAGCTGGCGCAACCCCACGGAAGAACATCGGGACTGGGCCCTCGATACGTATGCAGACGGCGTCATTCGCGCAATCGAAGTGACCCGCGAAGTGTCGGGGCAACGCCAGATCAATCTCATTGGCGTTTGCGCGGGCGGCCTCACGACCGCATGTGCTGCCGGCGTGCTCGCAGCACGGGGCGATGCGAGCCTGCGCAGTCAATCGCTGTTCATCAATGTGCTCGACAATCGCCCCGCCGACTCCGACTTCGGCTTGTTCGTCACCGAGCGATCGGTCGAGAACAGGAAGAACGAAGTCCGTCGCGCCGGCATGTTCGACGAGAAGAACGTGTTCGAGATGTTCGCGTGGCTGCGCCCGGAGGAGAACGTCATGACGTTCTTCCGCAGCAACTATCTGCTCGGCGACGCGCCGATCAAGCACCCGCTGTTGTTCTGGTCGATGGACTATTCACGTTTGCCGGCGGGGCTGTACACCGACTTCCTCGACCTGTCCGTGCACAACAAGCTGGTCAAGGGCGAACTGCGGTTGCTCGGGCAACGGCTGAACCTGAAGGACGTGCGCGCCGACACCTACATCATGGCCGGCAGCACCGATCACATCACCCCCTGGCGGGCGTGTTACCGATCAACTCAGCTGTTCGGCGGCAACATCGACTTCGTGCTGACCAATCAGAACCACACGCAGACCATCAGCGCGCGCGCCGACAATCGCCACCTGCGTTACTGGCGCGCCGACGAGTTGCCATCCGATCCGGGTCAATGGATGACCAAAGCCCGGGAATCTCAGGGCGACTGGCGCGAACACTGGCTCAGCTGGCTGAAAGCGCGCGGCGGCGCGGATCGTCCGGCACCCACAGGCCTCGGCTCGGCGGCCTACCCTGGCATCGATCCCGCGCCGGGCCGTTACGTGCGGGAGAAGTGAGAAATGGGGGACAGTTGACCTATTTCGGAACGAAACACGTGAATTCGCTGGCGAAATAGGTCAACTGTCCCCCATTTCTCGAACCTGCGCCATGATCGCCAACGGCCGCCCCTCCGGGTCGCTGAAGAACGCCATCCACTCTTCCGTGCCGTCATCGTGGCGATGAATCATGTGCGGCGCACTGGTGAATTCGACGCCCCGCGCCAAGAGCTGCGCATGTGCGGCAGCGATGTCAGCAACCCGCAGATACAGCACTGACTCATCGCCCGGAGATTCGGCTTGTTCGAGGAACAGCCGTACACCGCCGCAATCGAAGAACGCGAGCGTTCCGAAGGTGTACAGGTGCGGCAGTCCCAGCACATCGCCGTAGAACTGTTTGGCCCGGTCGACGTCGGCCACTGAACGCGATATCTGACCAATGGTTCCCAGGGTCAGTGGATCGGCCATTTGATCCTCCTGTCGATTGATGGCGCTGTGTTTCGGTGGCGCAAACCAGCCTCGCAGTGCGACGCGATCAGCGAGCCCGAGTTTGGCGAGCACATTGGCCACGTGGTATTTCACGGTCTCCGCGGACACGCCACGACGCGCGGCGATCGCTCGATTGGTCATGCCGTGCTGCACCGCGTGCGCGACCTTCCACTCCGCCGGCGTGAGTACGTCGTCGGTCGGCGGCCTGCCGCGCGGACGCTTCGATCTCATGCGTGGATCGTAAGCCCTCATGCGCCGAATTTCCCCACCCGGACGGGTCAGGGTCGAATGTGCACCTTGATGGCACCCGACGTCTTGTCCGCTGCCGTGTCATAGGCACGCATCACTTCGTCGAGGCTGAATCGGTGCGTGACGAGTGGCGCGAGCTGCGTGCGCAGACGCGCCACCAATCGCGTTGCCATCGCGAAATCGCCAACGGGGGCATCGTGGGCATAGCAGTTGGATGCAACGAGCGTGAGCTCGCCATTGAAGAACGCAAGCCCGGGAATGCGCGGCGAGCCTTCGAACACACCGACCATCACGATGACGCCCCCGCGCCTGACGGCGGTCACCGCTTCGGTGAGCGTGTCGGCCTTGCCGCCGACGGTCTCGATGACGACATCCGCACCAACCGCACCCGCTTGCGCCAGTGCTCCGATGTCTTTGTACACAGTGGTCGCACCCAATGCCCGCGCAAGTTCCGCCTGATGCGGGTAACGCGCGGTGGCGACGATTTCTTCGGCACCGGCGGCGCGCGCAGCAACGATCGAGAGCAAGCCGATGGAACCTGCACCGAGCACAATGACACGACTGCCGAGACCCACACGGCCCAGCCGCACGCCGCGCACCGCAACCGCCATGGGCTCGGCGAGCGCCGCGCTTTGCATGTCCAGATCCTTGGGCAGCGCATGCAGGCACGCGGCAGGAACCGTGAGAAACTCAGCCATACCGCCACGGGCACTGACACCGAACAGGCGCCCCTTCTCGCACAGGTTGGGGCGGCCGGTGGAGCAGTGGAAGCATGCGCCGCAGGCGTGGATCGGTTCCAGCGCGACCGTATCGCCCGTGACCAGCTGCACGCCTTCGCCCACTGCATCGATGTAGCCTGCCACCTCGTGACCCGGCTGCATGCCGGTGGGATCCATCAGGTCGCCGTGCAGTAAGTTCAGATCCGAGCCGCAGATCCCCACGGTGCCCGTTGCGAGGCGCACCCAGCCCGGCTTCGGTTGTGGCAGTTCCCGCTCGACGATTTCGACCCGCCCCGGGCCAGCAATCACGGCTGCTTTCATCGACGCCCCCTCCAACGACATCGACCATCCTAGCGCCGTCAACGCGAGCGCGAAACCGGTGCGGTCACCCACGGTTGCGGGTACAGTCGGCGCAAAGAGGGAGGAATGGTCGCATGGCAACGTACATCATGATGAGCACGCTCACCGACGAAGGCCGCAAGACACTCAAGGAGCGTCCCGAACGCCTGCACGAGGTCAACAAGGAAGTCGAATCGATGGGCGCGCGAGTGACGGGTCAGTACGCGGTGCTCGGCGGATACGATTTCGTCAACATCATCGAGGCACCGACCAACGAGGTCATGGCGCGCATCGCGATGGAGCTCGGCGCGCGCGGGACGATCAAGGTCACCACATTTCCGGCGATGCCGGTCGCACAGTTCGTGGACATGATGCAGGGCAAGAGCCCGGGCGGCTCGTAACGGCAGGCAAAGGCAATGCCCGTCTTCGTACTTCTCACGCGGCTGTCGCCACAGACGCAGCGCGACGCGGTCGCCAATCCGTCATCGATGTCGTTCATTCGCGAGGCGCTCGAGTCATACGAGGCCAAGGTGCTCGCCGACTACCAGATGCTGGGCGAGCACGATCGCTGCACGATCTTCGAAGCGACCGACAACTTTCGCGCCTACAAAGCGTGCCTCGAACAGGAGATCGGCGCCTGCGAAGACACCCGCATCATGCCGGCCATCGACCTGCCCCTGTTCGAGCGCCTGCTCAGCAACGAGACCGGCACCGTCGGCCCGCACGAGTGGCAAGTCAGCTTCTGGGCCAAAGTGTTGCGCGCGACGTTCCGCTGGCACGGCTATTCGCGCTGGGTGTGGCAGGCGTGTAAACCGCTGCACATCAGCGGCCGCGAGAACTTCAAGGGCATCAACGGCCCATGCATCGTGGTGGGCAACCACACGAGCCACCTGGACGGCCTGGTGCTTCGCCATGCATTGCCGCAACGCATCAAATGGAACGTCTACTCCGGTGCGGCAGCCGATCGCTGGTTCGTGAAGGGACGTCCAGAACTCGTCATGCAGCCGTGGTATCAGTCCCTGGTGATGGCGACCTTTCCGATTCAGCGCGGCGGCGGGTCGCGCGCGCTCGACTACCCGAAATGGCTGATGTCGAAAGGCGGCAGCGTGTTGATCTTTCCCGAAGGCACCCGCTCAACCAGCCGCAAGCTTGCCAAGTTCAAGCATGGCCCGTCGATTCTCGCGATCGAAAGCGGTGTTCCGGTGGTGCCCTGCTATCTCTACGGGCTGAACAAGTTGCGGCCGAAAGGTTCTCGCGAGATCGTTCCCGGCCCCGGCTGGGCTCACTTCCTGCCGCCACTGCGCTTCTCACGCGACACGTCAGTACCCGACGCAACCCGAGCGATCTTCGATGCGCTCAATACGGTGCACGAAAAGGCAATGGCGGAGGGACCGGTGAGCTTTCAGGACGGCTGAATCGTCGACTCGAGCCACTTGATGAGATCAGCAACGACCTCGTCACGATTGGTCTCATTGAACATCTCGTGCCGACCATCCGCGTACAGCTTGTGAGTCACATTGCCGAGGCCCGCCGCGCGATAGCGGTCCATCAATCGCCTCAATCCCGCGCCATCGTCATGTACTGGGTCGGCGGCACCAGACAACACGAACACCGGTAGTGCTTTCGGAATGCATGCGATCTGCGCTGGCTTGCGCGCCTGCCGGCTGCCGGCAAACAGATCGCACAGACTGCCGACCCGCAATACGAATCCGCACAATGGGTCGTCCACGTACTTGCGCACTTCTGCCGCATCGCGCGACAGCCACTCGAATCCGGTGTCGCCATCGAACGGTTCGTTGGCCGCGCCAAACAGGAGCTTGTCCATCAACGCGCTCGCGCCGTCGCGGCCATGCCGCCAGCGCTCGAAGCGAGCAATCGTGTGACTCACCCACAACGACAAGCCCGATGCAATTCCGGGCGACCCCGACAGCACAAGGGCAGCGATCGAGTTGCCGTGCCGGTTCACATAGAGCTGCGACAGCATCGCGCCCATACTGTGGCCGAGCAGCACGATGGGCGCGCCAGGCGCGCTCTTGCGCAAATGGGCATTGATTTCGTGGAAGTCTTCGACCACGCGGTTCCAGCCATCGTTACCTAGATTTCCGAGCTGGCTGGTCGACGCCGTTAGGCCGTGGCCACGATGATCATCCGCAATCACGAGATACCCCTGGCAGGCGAGTTCGTGCCCGAGCGCGTTGTAGCGGCCCGCGTGCTCACCCATGCCATGCGCGATGTGAATGCCGGCGCGCGGCCGCCCGACCGGAGACCAGCGGTAGCAGTGCAGGTGTGCGCCGTCGCTGGCGGCAAACTCGAACGTCTCGGTTTTCACCTCGGTCACTTCAGGCTCCTCATGCCACTTTACCTTTCGCCAACAATCGCTCAATGGCGCGGGCGACGCCGTCTTCGTCGTTGCGCAATGTGACCGTCGTGGCCGCTGCCTTCACATCGTCGGCCGCCTGCCCCATGGCAACCGACGCACCGGCGATGCGAAACATCTCGAGATCGTTGTGCGCATCACCAAACGCGACCACGTCGGTCGGTGCGATACCCAGGTGCAAACAGGCAGCGCGAAGCGCTTCGCCTTTGCTCGCAGTGGCGGACGTGAGGGTGAGAATGACCTTGCCGCTCGGTCCGATCGAGTCGAAGAAATGCACGCGCCCGGTGTAGCGCGGCTCCAGCTCGGCGCGAATGCGCGCGTTCACCGCACTGCCCTGTATCGCTGCCACCCGCGGCATCGCCGTGCTTGCGCCGGAAAGGCGCCTGACCCAACGCATCTCCTTCGGCATCGCAGCCCGGTCCGGTTCGCCGTCGAGCTTGAGCAGCACTTCATCATCGACCGTCACGGTGGCAACGCAGCGATCGGCATCGCACAACGCATACAAATCCGCGACAAAGTCCGTCGGCAGCCGCTGATCGAAGATGTCTCGATCTTCATCCGGCAGCCGTACCTGAGCGCCAGAGCAGGCGATCACGGGGCCCGACAGTCCGATTTCACGAGCGACGCGGATCGCCATCTGCTGCCAACGAGCGGTGGCGATGATCACAGCAAACCCGGCCTTCACCGCAGCGCGGACGGCGTCGCGATTGGCAGGCGGCAGATCTTCGCCGACCAGGAGCGTGCCATCGAGATCAATGGCCAGGGCCCGAAATGACATGGTGAACCTCGACTCGAGCGGGTTAGGCGGAGAAACACGAGTGTCGCGGCTCCCAGCTCGCGGGGCAAGTAACCCCTTTTTCCGGATACGAGCGTTCTTGGAAGTGAGGATCAGACAACAGGAGCCCTCGCCATGTACCCAACCCACGTTCTTGGTCGCTCACTTGGACTTGCCGCGCTGACTTGCGCCGTTCTCATCGGCTGCGCCGAGCCCCGGCCGACGCCCGAACCTCGATCCGATACATCCACAGAACACGACCGGAAGCCCGAGCCCTCACGCGCGCCCGTATCGGCGCCGTCGCAACCGCCGGCACCGACCGTTGTGCCCATCCGCGTCGGCGGGCGGGCAGAGCTTTCGGAAGCGGAGGCAGTGCGGCACAAGTCGACCATGGCCCAGGCCTACGACATGGCCATCGGTGACATTCGTGCGCCGAGTATGCCCGTGGACCGCGAGCACTATCGCCACTTCAACGACAACCCCATCCTGGTCGTTCGAGACGATCCGGTATCCACGTTCTCGATCGATGTGGACACGGCCGCCTATGCCAACGTGCGCCGATTCCTGAATCAGGGCGCGATGCCACGCGCCGATGCCGTTCGCACCGAAGAACTCGTCAACTACTTCGATTATGGCTATGCCGCACCACGAGACCGCAGTACGCCGTTCTCGATTCATACTGAACTGGGCATCTCACCGTGGAACAAGGACCGCTGGCTGCTGCACATCGGCCTGAAGGGTTTCGAGCGCGGCGACCGCGACATGCCTTCGGCGAATCTCGTGTTCCTGATCGACGTCTCCGGCTCGATGCAGTCGCCCGACAAACTCGAACTCTTGAAGTCGTCGCTGAAGCTGCTCGCCAACCGCCTGCGACCACAGGATCGGGTCAGCATTGCGGTGTATGCCGGCGCTGCTGGAACGGTGCTCGAGCCGACCACCGGAGATCGGGCCGCCACAATCGTAGCCGCGCTCGACGCGCTGACAGCCGGCGGTTCCACCAATGGCGGTGCGGGAATTGCGCTCGCGTACAATCTCGCACGCCAACACTACGACAAGGCAGGCATCAATCGCGTCATCATCGCGACCGATGGCGATTTCAACGTCGGTACCGTCGATCAGATGGCGTTGAAGGAGCTCATCGAGCGCGAGCGCGAATCGGGCGTCAGCCTGTCGGTGCTGGGATTCGGCACGGGCAACTACAACGATTCGCTGATGCAGGAACTCGCTCAGGCCGGCAACGGCAACGCCGCCTACATCGACACCCTGAACGAAGGGCGCAAGGTGCTGGTCGATGAACTGGCCTCGACCTTGGAGGTCATTGCCAAGGACGTGAAGATCCAAGTCGAGTTCAATCCGGCTCGCGTCGCCGAGTACCGGCTGGTGGGCTACGAGACACGGCATCTGGAACGCGAAGACTTCAACAACGACAAGGTGGATGCAGGTGACATCGGTGCCGGTCACACGGTCACGGCGCTCTACGAGTTGACCCCCGCTGACGGCCGAAACCCGAGCATCGATCCACTGCGCTACCAGCGCGACGCGCGACCAGCGCCCGCGGCGACGACGTCGGAGGTTGCCTTCGTGCGACTGCGCTACAAGCTGCCGAAAGAATCGACCAGTCGTCTGCTGGAACGGGTGATCACGTCGAATGACATCGCACCGCTGCCCAAGATGAGCGTCGACTACCGCTTCAGCGCTGCGGTTGCCGCCTTCGGTCAGATCCTGCGCGGCGCCCGCCATACCGCCGACTTCGACTACGATGACGTGCTGGAACTGGCACGCGGCGCGCGCGGGGACGACCCCTTCGGATACCGAGGTGAGTTCATCGGCCTCGTGAGCACCGCCGCGGCACTGGCGCCACGTCTGGCCGATGCCCAATTGCCAGAGTAAAAATGGCGCAATGACGCAAGACACCATCAGCGCGCGTGCGGCGGCAGCAACGACCGGTTCGATCGAGCACGCTGCCGCCGCGCAGGACGATGCGCTCATGGTGGCGTACATTGCAGGTGACGCTTCGAGCTTCGAAGTGCTCTACCGCCGCCACAAGGGCCCGGTGTACCGCTTCTTCCTGCGACAGCTGGCGGTGAGCGAAGCCGAGGAGTGTCATCAGGAAGTGTGGTTGAAGGTGATCCGCAATCGCGATGCGTTCACACCACAAGGCAGCTTCAGCGGATGGCTGTTCACCATCGCCCACCGAGTGCTCGCCGATCGTCATCGTGCCGCCATGCGTCGGACGCCGGAGAGCCCCGATGCCGATCCCGATGCGCTGCCGTCATCCGCGCCGGATCTCGCGGTTGCGGCAGACCAGACGCGTTTGCTCGCGCGCTTGTACCGGCTCATCGCAGGATTACCCATCGCCCAACGAGAGGCACTGCTCTTGCGCGAGGAAGCGGGGTTGAGCCTCTCTGAAATCGCTAGCGTTACGCAGACGTCCGAGGAAGGCGTGAAGAGTCGTTTGCGCTACGCCATGCAGAAACTTCGAAGCGGTATGAACCCATGATCGACCCAGCCGATACACCCGAAGACGCGGCACTGCGCCGGCTCTACCGACAGGAGCGCCCCGAACCCGATGCGCGTCTGGACGACGCCATTCTTCATGCCGCGCGCGAGGCGGTTGCCGAACAGCCCTCGAGCCGCGTCCCCCCACGCAGAAAGTGGCGCTACCCCGTGGGCGTCGGTGCCGCGGCGTCTGCACTGCTTGCGGTGCTCATTTTTCAGCAGCCGTCGGAAACGGTGGAGGAACTCGAACGCATCAAGGCCTCACCCGCATCCGATCTGCAGCATCTACCGTCATCCAAAACAATGAACAGCGCCGAACGGCAGCCGGCGGCAGAAGCGGTAGGTGCGCTAGCGCCTTCTGCGGCACCAGCTGAACTCGCACGCCAAGCAGTCAAGGAGATGGATGCAGGCGATGCCGCGGTTGCGTTTCGGGCCACCGGCGCGGCACCGATGCGCATGCGCGAAGAGTCAGCGGCCGACAGCGCAGTGAGTTCGGACTCGTCCTGCGGGGCCGAAAGCACGACGCTTGCCAGCGACGGTCTCATGCTGTGCATCACCGACGAACTGATCGAAGCGCATGACCTGGCGATGGGTTGCGTGGAACCGCTGTCACTCAGTCGGAGCGTTGCCGGTGCAGTCAGCATCGAGCGCGAAGCACAGTCGGTCACGATATCGATCGGAGGCGATCCGTACTGGCGCGTGCAGTGTCGCGACGCCAACTGGCGGGTCGACGCATTGCGGTGACGTCAATCGGAATGTAATTCGGTCGAGGGTGGCGAGCGTGTGATTCTTCGTCCAAACTTGCGCCTCCTGAAGGACCAATCATGCAGACCGCTGACATCATTCATCGCCAGCCACCGGCGATATGGAGTACTTCGAGCAAAATTCCGTGGCACGATCCTGCGTTCAGCACACGCATGCTGCGCGAGCATCTCGATCAAAGCCACGATCGCGCCAGCCGACGCCTCGAGCGCATCGATGAACATGTGCACTGGCTCGCGCAACGCGTACTGCCGAATCAACCATCTACCGTTCTCGACCTCGGCTGTGGTCCGGGCCTGTACACCGAACGGCTCGCTCGCCTCGGTCACCGATGCGTCGGCATCGACGTCGCGCCCGCTGCCATCGAACACGCGCGAGCGGTCGCAGCCACATCCGCTTCAGGCTGTGCGTACGTTCAAGGGGACCTGCGCAGTGCATCCCTCGGCGGCCCGTATGACGCGGCATTACTTCTGTTCGGCGAGTTCAACGCGTTTTCGCCGACCGAGTCGAGTCTGATCCTCGACCGCGCCGCCCAGGTACTCAAGCCGGGCGGTTGCCTGGTGCTGGAGGCGCATACCTCGGCATATGTCGAACACATCGGCCGCCACGAACCGACCTGGACCCGCGCCACTCGCAGCGTGTTCTGCGATGAGCCGCACCTGTGGCTGAAGGAAGCCTTTTGGGATCCCAACGCCCATGTCGCCATCGAGCGCTACTTCGTCATCGGCGCCAGCTCATCGACGACCGAATACGTCAGCACGACCCAAGGCTACGGCCGCGAGGACTACGAGCGCATGCTGCATCGCGCCGGCTTCGACCGCATCGATGTCTACCCGTCCCTCGCCGCCGAAGACGAAGCCGGTTTCTGGGTGTTCGTCGCCAGGACCTGATCCTGGTAGTTCGCTCGGAGCGGGTAACTGGCCCCGGGGCCAGTGTCCTGCTCCCACTATCGGGCTGGCGACGCTATGCTGGCGCAAAAACGAGGGATTCCAATGCTCAAGTTCGTCCGTCGGCTGGCGCTTCTGCTGCTGTTGGTCGGCGTCGCTGCATTCGTGGTGCTCGGCATCGGCGCACTGTGGTCCCTCGATTGGTCGCGCGCGCACAGCAACGCGGCAATCGAACTGCCCACCGAGGCGCAAGTCGACGGTACCGGCATCGTGCGCATCGACGTCGGTGAGCGCGAGTTTCGCGCGCGCGTTGCGGGGCTCCACAACACCGGCACCCCCGTGCTCTTGTTGCATGGCTTTCCCGAAACCTCGGCGATGTGGTCACCGCTTCTGGAACCGCTTGCCGCCGCCGGTCATCGCGTGGTGGCGTTCGATCAGCGCGGCTACAGTCCGCTGGCGCGACCCGATGACGTCGCCGACTACGAGATCCCTCACCTCGTCGGTGATGTGCTTGCTGTCGCCGATCACTTCGGCTGGGAGCAGTTTCATCTCGTGGGACACGACTGGGGCGCAGCGGTCGGCTGGGTCACGGTGCTGCAGACGCGGCGCGTGCTGTCATGGAGTGCACTGTCCATTCCGCACACCGCGGCTTTCGCCGACGCCCTCGCCAAAGACCCTGAACAGCAGCGGCGCAGCCGCTATTTCTTTCTATTCCGTACGCCCTGGCTGCCTGAAGCCCTGTTCGCGTTCAACGATTTCAGTCTGCTCAAGCGCATGTACGAGCCGATGTCCGAGGCACAGAAGGCCGAGTACGTCAGCGTGCTGTCCGAGCCCGGCGCCCTCACGGCAGCGCTGAACTGGTACCGCGCGATGAATGCGCCGCAGCGTGGCGCTACGTTCAGCGCCCGGATCGAGACACCGACCCTGTTCATCTGGGGATCGAACGACCCGGCGGTCATCCGTGTGGCCGTCGATGGTCAGCGGCAGTACTTCGACGGGCCCTTCGAGGCGCACGAGTTGAACGCGGGTCACTGGCTGATGGAAGAAGCACCCGACCAGGTGGGGCCGCTGATCGTCGATCACATCGGCAAGGTGGATGCACCACCCCAGCCCATTGCACCGCAGATCGAACCGGTCCTCGAAATCAATCCAACGGCACTCGAGGATGCCGTCAGTGCGCCTTGATGGGCGCGCCGTCGTGGTGACCGGTGCCGGCAGCGGCATCGGTGCCGCAATCGCTGCGC